>JAOARS010000246.1 GCA_025210415.1 Marinifilum sp.
AATTGTAGGTGCTTCCAACAGCAGCTTTAACACCAAGACTCAAGCCGCATAACAAAACTTCATCATAGCCGTGCATGATCTCATATTTTTCATTGGCAAAAGCCATGCCCTGTTGCATTTCCATCAAGTCAAAATGGGTGAATTTGATACCGGCCAGATTTGGAATCACTTGTTCTGCCTGTGCCAGGAATTCCTTCATCGACACCTTCACATTTGAGGTAGCCGGCATATGGTAGTAATAAAATGGGATTTTTGGGGCGGCAGCTGCTACTTCTTTGCAATATGCCACCAATGAAGGCACATCGTTGGGTGGTAAAAATACTGGCCCCATACAGCCAACGGCATCAGCTCCTATTTTTTGAGCATGGGCAGCCAGGTTCGCAGCCGATTGGTAAGAAGTTGATCCTACATGAACAATAATTTTAAAGTCATCTGCTTGATGTTTCATCCATTCTTCAGCTATGGCACAGCGCTCTTCATCCGTCATCAACATGCCTTCCCCTGTTGTCCCGCAAATAAAAACTCCGGCCAGGCCATCTGCTTTTAATCGTTCTGCGTAGTTCTTAATCTCAACTAGATTTAATTCTCCTTTTGCATCCATAGGTGTAAAAGGGGCAGCGACTAATCCTGTAATTCCTAATTTGTTCATTTATATATGTGTTATTTGTTCTGATTTAAAAATAGGCTTGAAACAAAACCGATTACAGTACAGGCAATGACACCGGTAGCAGTATAGAGTAATAGGTTCATATCGGTAAAGCTGACCAATATTAATTGGATAGCGATACTGACAATAAAGCCAATGGTGGCGCTGAGAGAGGTAACTCTTTTGTAAAGAACTCCAAGGATAAATAATCCTCCCATTGATCCAATAATCAATCCAAGTACTTTATTAAAGACATCCCAGAGTGATTTAATTCCCCAACTGGCCATTAGCAGGGCAAATAAGGTACCTAATAAGCCTACTACAACTGTGGCGATGCGGGCAACCTGCATATCATTGCCTTTACCTGCCAGACGAAAATGAAAATCGGCAGCATAAGCTGTTGCTGCTGAATTGATACTGCTACTTACGCTTGACATGGCAGCAGCAAAAATTCCACTGATTAAAATACCAACAATACCATCAGGTAATTCATTGACAATAAACCACGGAAAGATAGCATCACCATTGGTGATATTGTAATTCATCGCAGCTGGATTTTGCTTGTAAAAAGCGTATAGGGCTGTTCCTACAAAGAAGAATAGGAAAGTGGCAGGAATGGTTAAGACGATATTGGTCCAAAGGCTGCGCTTGGCATCTCTTAAATCGGGTGTAGTCAAGTAGCGTTGCACCATGGTCTGGTCGGTGGCATAGGTGCCAAACTGGCTAAACAATCCTCCAAACAGAACGACCCATAAACCCGGTTGGCGAATGTCAAAAGCTAAGTCAAGGGCGGCGAATTTCTGATCTTGCACGGCTGTTTGTACAATGCCTGAAAAGCCACCATCAATATTTACTACGATCAGAGCAAGTGAAAGTAAGGCACCTCCTAGTAGAACAACAACCTGCATGGCATCGGTCCAGATAACGGCCTCTATGCCTCCCATAAACGTATACAGCAAGCTCAATATTCCCATCAGCAGGATGCAGACATAGATGTCGATGCCAGTTACCACATTAAGGGCAATGGCCGGAAGAAACAGGACAACACCCATGCGTCCGATCTGGAACAAGATAAACGAAGTACTGCCGGCAAGTCTTAATAAGAGGTTAAAGCGTTTTTCAAGGTACTCGTAGGCGGTGGTGATGTTCATCTGACGATAAAGAGGGATGAACTTATAAACCACAATTGGGGCAGCAATCAAGACCGCAACATTAAGCCAGATGTATGACCAGTCTGTGACGTAGGATTTGGCAGGTATAGCCATAAAGGTAATGGCACTAAGTGCTGTTCCGAAAATACTTAAGCCGGCAGCCCACCATGGCACACGGCCTCCACCTTTAAAATAGTCATCCGTGTTTTTCTGACGTTTTGAAAAGAAGATACCGATCCATAACAGTATCCCGAAGTAAATTATGAGTACAAATGTATTAAGCCATCCAAACGATTTGGCGGTATTGGTGAATGTACCTTTGATAATGTCAGGTGTTCGGATGCCTGGTTTGATTTCTCCACTGATGATATAAAAGTCATTGTTCCATTCAACAAGCGGAGCAGTGGCAATGCCTTGTGTGGGCAATGTTCCTTCCTGAGAGAGTGTGTTGGTGATGGTATTGTACACCCATCCCTTGGTATTAAATCCTGGATGGTTATTGAGATGGTCAAGAATCTGTTTTTGTATTTTGTTTTTTTCTTCCTGGGTATCGGCTGCTTTTAGTTGTTGTTTAAGCTGCCATTCCTTCATGAATTTATCTCCTTTAGCGCCTGTTGGAATTAGAATAAATTCATTACCGGTGGCAATGGCGTTGCCAGCCATGCCCGGAAAACCTTCTTTACGTGGTTGTGGGAGTGCATACCATTCTTTTAAAACCGGATTGTATTTAAAACCGTCGTGAAGGATTTCCGGAGCTTGGTTATGGCCAAAATTACGGCCGCTAAAAACGAAAAGGCAATCGGTATCACCATCATTTTGTGCTGCCATTAGGTGAAAAGCACGAGGTGTGCCAGGCATGGATGGTAATTCTTGCCATTTAAAATCATTGGTACCCTGTTGGTTTAAGTTCAATTTGAAGAGTCGGTTAGTGGTGGTTGGCGGTTGAATGGATGTTTGTCCTCCACTGATGTAAATGGAGTTATTAAGTAAGCACCCGGCCATGTTGGAAAGAGAGAAGTGTAATGAAAGTAGTTGATCAATGTGAACTTCTTGATTCTTGTACGTTAATCGAAATACCAGATCGGAATTGCGTTTCGAATTATTTCCTCCTATACAGATTACACCGTTTGGTGTATTGATTGAAACACCGTAGGCCAAGGGGGTAGGAAGTTTCAGTTTTGCTTTCTCCCATTGAAAGTTGCCCTCGTTATTCTTTAATAAATAGATATCGCTGTACCACTTTTTTTCTCCACCTTCCCACGGACGTGCATTCGGAAAGTTGGCACCTCCTGCAATGATTAATACATCGTTGTGATGACCGGCAAAACAGCCTGCTAGTCCGGGATGTTGATAGCCGTTGATAGCAGGAAGTTCATTAATTTTTTGCCATTCTATTTGTTGAGCACTTATAGTTGCTCCCCATGCAATTAGAGTGAGTAGTAAGAAGCAGAATGATTTTAGTTTGAAAACAGATTGCATATATTAAGCGTTTATTGTTCTAATGACGTAATGTCGGACAAAATGTTTTATGGAAAGATGAAGACTAATGCTAATATTACTTTCCGTTTGATTTAATGAGATCGAAGTAAAGATGAAGGTGTTCTTTCATAGCAGTACGATAGGATTCTTTATCTCCCTTCTTAAGTAATTCAAAAAGCTGCTGGTGTGTTACCGGATTTACCCTTTCGTTCTGTTGCATAAACAGATTGAAATTCTCTTTGGTGAACACAAAAATAGGGTAGAGGATATTTTGAAATTGCTGTACCGATTCATTGTTGGCAATTTGCAGCAAGCGAACATGGAACTCATAATCGCTTTGAGGGGTGAACTGATTGTTTTCAAATACAACCTGTCGCTCAATTATTTTCTCCAAATCATGAATGTCCTGTGTTGTTACATTCTCAAATATAAAATCAACAGCACCCAGTTCGATCATTACCCGAAAGCCAAGTAAATCCATTAGTTTGTTGTGACTAAGCATGTGAGGATTCATTACTCGTTCCAAGCCATTAAACAAGGCAGGTTCCCGAAGTATCATCCCTCTTCCTGGTTTCGATTCCACTAGTCCAACCATCCGAAAGCGGCTTAAAGCTTCCCGTAGTACACTGCGACCTACACCCAGAGCATCTTTTAGTTCTAATTCGCCTGGCAGTGTGTCTCCAGGTTTAAGGCTCATTTCCCTGAAGTGAGAGAGAAGTTTACTTTCTACCTGGTCAACCAATGATGGTTTCTGACTAAGTCTGAGATTTGCGTTTAGCATTTGTTATAAATGTTCGTAATGTCGGACAAATATAGGTTAAAATAACGTATTGGACAAGTTTGTGGATAGAATACGCTTAAAGAAGAGGCTTTTGTAATAAAAACTGGACAATGTCGAAGTATAAGTATTGTTCAAGGTTTGTAAGCTGTTAATCAATTGTATAGTTTAATTCCAGCTGCGAAATTTAAATCGAACTGAAGAGTTTGATATTTAGCCTATTTCATTCTCCTTCGGCGAGTGCTAAGACAATATATTAGTGAATAAATATGCGCTTCGACTCCTCATCGCTCCTTATTCGGAAGTGCTTCGGGTTTGCTTCGGAGCTTCTTCGGGCTTTGTTCGGGTTGGCTTCGCTACGCGCGTTACCGAAGATGCCTCGAAGATGTCTCGACCATGGTACGATCAAGGTACGATGCAAATGCGACCAGAAGTCAAAGACATCCCAATTCCCCTGCAAAAGGATTTCATAAAGTGAAAATGACAAATTCAGAATAAGGCCAATAAAGGAGCTCGAAACTTATCACTGGTTCAGGAGATCAATTGTTAATTTTTAGTGAAAATTCGCCCGATAGTTGTCGAACGAAAATTAGATGTAAGTTATATAGGTGTTGATCAAGCCTTCGAATGACTATTATCTCAAACAGTCATTCGAGGATATTTTATTAGCTATTTTCACCAAGGATCATTTCCAGTCTGCCCAATAGCTTCTGCATTTCCTGCTTGATCGCTTCAGCATTTTCAATATCAATTGCCACTTTTAAATCGTGAATAAACTCTGTACGCTCCATTTCAACGATTGCCTTAGCTGCTGCTAATCGAACTTGAGCATTATTATCACGCATCAGGCCAACGATCCATTTCTTTGATGACCAGGCGGAGTGGTTTACCAGCCATTCGATGCCTTCGATTTTTTCTTCTGCTGTACCCCAAAGTTGATCATACATCTTGCTTTGAATCTTGAGACGATCTGAAGTAAAAAGTATTTCTTCCTTGTATATTTCTGGTCTAACTACTTCGGGGCTATAGCTGATGAGAGGTTTATTAAGTGACCATCGTACCATACGTGGTACCATCCAGCGCATGCCTGGCGTCCATTCGGGATGGCCAACGAAAGTTACCACACGTCCTTTCCCAGCTTTGGTGGCGGTAATAAAAGGGCGGTTGTTGGTCATGTCTTTAGGGCTGCCTTCAACAGTATGTACATCGCTTAACATGGTTGCCAACGATTCTCCTTTAAACAATGCTTCTTCAGGCGTGGTCAAAACCGGGCCTTCGTAATACTTGGAATAATTCAATGTTCGTTGAGCCAGTTCAGGAAATAGTTCTTTGCCTTTTGCACTTAGCTCAAATTTAACCAAACCATGTCCACGGTGGTCGTGTTCAAGGTCTATTGCTTTAAAGCCACTGAGGTCGAGGGAGGGGTAACCGGGTGTTTGAGATAATACATAGGAGCCGGCACAAATCCCTATTACGCCCTTACCATGCTTTGTTACCAACTCTTTGACCCGTTCCATTCCGCGTTGGCCCAGACGATTGGTTTCAGCCCTTCCGGATCCGCCCGGGAATAAGATGGCATCGTATTTAAAAATGTCATCCGACAGGATGGTGGCTGCACTAATTACTTCCGGACTAATCTCGCTGTCAATACGAAGTGCTTCGTAGGCATCGGTGATACAACCCGGGCTGTCGCCATTAGTATCAAATATGCCCACGCGAATCACAGACGCTTGATCCGTTGTCTGATTTTTAGTTTGCGTTTGACAGGCACTTAATAGTGCGACGCAAAGCAGAAGGAGTGTTGATTGGAATATGTTCATGGGATGTGTTGTTGAATATTGGATTTAAGATATTAATAGGCTGATAAATGTAGGGTTTTTTGATAGATCTAAAAAGAGGGAGGATGCCACAAATTTCATTTTAATTTCTCTAAGGTCCACTTAAGTAACAATATCATGATTAAGAGATTTGGAATAATTATAAAGACTGAATGTCTAATGGAATGAAGGTGCCCGAAAACAAAGATATTACGCGGGAAGTATGCTAAGTGAAAACGCAAAGGATACAAAGTGAAAGGTGTTAATATATTGTACTTTGTAACCTTAGCGTTCTTTGTGAGGAAATTATATTTTGAGCATCCTCATTGTATAGATTATCACCTTATTTTATGCGACCTTTTCCCATTAAGAGTGGCGTTAAAAACTACCCCGAAGTTATTTGCAGTGATGTCTTCTGATACGTTATTTGCTAAATCTGAATGGATACCCAGGTAGTTGTAGTACACGCCAAAGCCTAATCCCCATCTTGGGCCAACCCACCATTCTTTGCCTGCTTTTAGTTGAAAACCAAGGCCTGAGCTTGGGCTATAGTCGTCCCGATCTTCATATTCAAATGTCAGGTTAGTATAGCCAATGGAGCTGGACATGTACCAATTTTGATCAGTATAGTAAGTTATTCCTACACCCGTCATGCTAGTAGTGATAGTGTTGTCGCTGCTTAAATCAACTTCAGTTTGGTTGGCGCTGCTTTTTGCTTTGTAGCCAGTTAGATTTTCACTTAACAAGGTGCCATGAAGCATTAAATTTCTGGCTATGGTACCACCTATTTTAATATCAAAGATGGCGCCCGATCCTGAGAAGTTAAAATCATGAAGCCTTTCATAATCAACATCCATGTTCAGCTTTGATGCTCCTAAAGCCATAGAAAGGAAAAATCCTTTATGTCGTGTACTATTTTCTTTACCAATCATCGGCAGATTCTGGGCTTGGGAAATAGTTGCAAGTGTCAATAAAACAATTGTTAAAATCTTTTTCATGTATTTGTTATTTAATCTTTTTGCTTCGTGTTTAGTGTTCATGATTAAACGAATGGCAAAAATAAGTAAAAACGATATATGTTTATTGTTCTATTAAGCTTAATATCGATGTGAGTCTTATTTGTATCGGTGTAGGATATTTATGTAATACTTGTCAGGTTTTATTGTTGGTGGATTATAAGATTTGATATCTGATCTTATCAGCAGTTTTATGTTTTAAGTCTTAGGTTTCATGTTGCAAGTTTTCCTCCCAACTATTTTCCTTCAACATATTGGTTTTAATTATTGATTGACATGAATAATTTTGTACTACTGTCTACTGTCTACTG
>JAOARS010000247.1 GCA_025210415.1 Marinifilum sp.
CGGAATTATTAAAATTCCAATTATAATTTTATTTGGAATAGATTAAAATACTACATTTTTTAAAACTTTTTGAAATATGTGGCGTAGAACAAGCAAAACGATTTCCGTTTTTAAGGTTTAAAGTGAATAGATAGAAGAGGATGGAGTGGTTACCATCCTCTTTTGTATTTCTATAATACCTCCTCTTGAACTTCCTTCAGTTTCCATACTCTTTTAAGCATAAATTCTGATTGTCTTCAATAGTTTTGTTTAATTTTTTTTAACTTTTTTATTGACCTATATTAATTTTATTCATATATTGTCAACGAATTTTCCATGGAAAGTTCAGGTTTTAAAGTGAATATGAAAAAGGACGGAGTGGTTGCCGTCCTTTTTATTGCAATCAAAAAAAGAGACCACTCAGGCCTCTCTTCTATTTCAACTTTGCAACTACAATTCATCTAAGATTACTTAAATAATTTTTTTAACAAGTCTTTTCCTTTTTTCTCTAATTCTTTCTTAGCCTTACGTTCTAATTCTTTGGCAACGGCTCTCTGGGCCTGCTTAATTGCTTTACTCAAATCTGGTTTTACAATTGGCTTATCAACCGTTCCGGTTATTTTTACAGCTACATCAAATGCAGGAACATTATCCAATCCGGGTACCTGTGCAAAATATTTGTTAATATCACTACCCAAATCTTCTTTGGGTAACTTCATATCCATAGTAAAATCAAGTTTACCATCAACTGATTGGGTACCATAAATTGTTGCCTGATTTCCTGCTACTTTTGTTGTAAACGGCTTAACAACAACATTTCCATTGGTGATTTCGAATTCCATATCGAACTGTGTAACTGAAATTCGCTTGTATTCATCATTTTTAAGTGCTGCTGCTAATGCATCAAAAGCTTTGTTCTCCTTAATTAAGATCTCACGTGAATGCAAAGACCCTTTGCCATTTAATGTAGCAGGAATTGGATTCATTTCTTCATCAAGCAAGCCGATAATGTTCATATCCGAAGAAACTTTGCCTTCGCAATTCAGTGCTATTGGCATCATTTTCTTAATCATACTCAACGAATGATAAGCATTGTTAATATCAAAATTATTGACATCCAATCCAAAATCGATTTCCGGCTTTGCAGGATCTAAGGTTTTGTACATGCCATTCATGGTCATCTGACCTTTTAGCATATTCATTGATAAATTGGTAAGTTTAGCTGCAGCGTTTTTCACAACTATTAATCCTTTTACATCCTTGATGTCCATATTATCGAATCGGATGGTTTTAAAATTTGAACGCAAGCTTAGATTTAGGTTCGCAGGAACCTCAATAACAGATAAAGGAATCGAATCTGAAGAATTCTCAACTTTCTCTTCCTCCTCTGTCATAAATTCATTTAAATTCATCATGGTCGAACTCAAGTTAAAGTTCCCTTTAAGAACTTTACCTTTCATTGCATATGGAATATAGTTCTCTATTTTCCCTTTAAGTTGGATATCTGATTTACCAATTCTTGAATCAAACGAACTTAAGCTAATGTATCGAGGTGTAAAGTCAAGAACTGATTTTATTACTTTTACTCCTTGCGGAAAATCAGGAGTGGTAAAAACAAAATCATTCAACACAACACTACCTTTAGTCATAAACTTCTCATACTCCTCTTTCTCAATTACAGAATAGCGTCCTTTAAATATTACATCTGATTTTACTTTGCCCGCAATCTTGATACTATCCATTGGAATTGCATGTCTAATTTTCTCAAAATCGATTATGCCTTTAAAAAAGCCGCTTAATTGAGGATCTGACATTGGGTTCTTAACATGTAATTCTGCATCAAACGGATTGTTCGCAACTTCGAAATGGAAAGCATTTACATCAGTAGTTAACAAATCCAAATCGCCACCAGGATGATTCACCTGCGCATCTATTTGAATGTTTTCAACTGATTCTGGCAAATCGGCATATTTAAGACTGGCATTGTCAACTTTTAAATTCACCCCAAATGCAGGATAAGATTCTTCCCTATACTCTCCTTTTGCAAATGCACTTAGCTTATATTGTCCTGTTGTTTGCACACCTTCTAAATTAGATTTGAATGCATCAGGAACCATAGCAAGTAGCGATTTAAAATCTGTTTTATCAGCTTTTAGGTTCAAATCCATACTGTAGCCATCATCCAACATACCAACCTGTCCATCTATTCCAAAATGAAGATCATTAATTTCCAGTTGGTTTTCCATAAATTTAAACAGCATATTTTCAAGGTCTGCAGCAAGAGCAGCTGTTAAATCAAGATTAGCATCATTCAAGTATCTTGTTTCTTCGTAGTCTAAACTTATTCCTGCCAATGTTGTTTTAACATCAAGATTGGTTTCTTTGGCTGAAAAATCTCCACTCAAATTCAAATCCAGATCTCGAACCCTAAAAACTGTTTGTAAAGAAGCATCATCATATGTTAATCCAAAATTCTCAATCCTAACCTCATCAAAAATCACTTTAAAATCCGAAGCCTCTCCCGACTGCTCTTCTACCGTTTGCTCTTCTGATGATTTCACAATATCCCAATTGGCTTTGCCCGATTCCAAAACTTTAGCCAAAACTTTTGAATCTTCCAAAACAATAGCTCCTACCTCAATTTGCGATCCTGAAAGAGCTGAAGATAAATCTACCGCAGTATATAACCTACTTACAAAAGCTAAAGTATCACTTGTAAACTCATTTCTCCCAACAACACTTACATTCTGCAACTCGATATATAAATTTGGGAAATTCTTTAACATGGAAAGCGATAAATCTCCAATTTCTACTTTTGCATCAACAGTATTATCAATTTCAGTCTTTACTTTTTCAAATATCTGATCTTTAAAAAAATAAGGTAAGATGATTAGCAAGGCCAAAAGAAGTACAACTACTCCTCCAAAAATTTTTAGAAACTTCTTCATTATTAAAAAATAGTTTGGTTTTACATAACAAAAATAGAAAATACTATTCTAATTCTCACTTTCGATGAAAAGAAAATTAATTAAAAGTAAAATTAATCTTTTTTAAACGATTGTTTAAGTCTATGTGAAAGATTTAGAGTTTTTTAAGATTTATGAAACAATAACCAGAAATAATTTTCTCAAAAAATACCCTAAAACACTTGCATTGCATTTTTATTTTTCCCTATATTTGCAGCGCCTTTAAGGAAAAACGGACGCGTAGCATAACTGGATAGTGCACCACATTACGGCTGTGGAGGTTGGGGGTTCGACTCCCTCCGTGTTCACAACTTAGAATTCATTTAGGATCAAACTCCTGTAAATCCATTGATTTACAGGAGTTTTTATTTTTCTCATATTCATTTTATTACAAATAATACCATTAGGAATGGGAACGGGTCACCATCAAAATTTGGGTCACAC
>JAOARS010000248.1 GCA_025210415.1 Marinifilum sp.
GGGCAGTGATCTGAATGAACCACATCAGCAAGTATTGAAGCACCATTCAGCTTCTCTTGCAAGTTTTCACTTACCATGTGGTAATCGATTCTCCAACCCAGGTTTTTGGCTCTGGAACCAGCCCTGTAACTCCACCAACTATATTTGTTTGGCGATTGATCGAAAACACGGAAAGTATCAATAAAACCACTCTCAAGAAATTGACTTACCCATTCTCTTTCCTCAGGTAAAAAGCCCGAAACTCCTTTTTTCTTTTCAGGTTTACTAATATCAATTGCCTTGTGGCAGATGTTAAAATCGCCTCCAATAACCAAATTAGGACGTTCTTTTTTCAATTCATTGATATATTCTTGAAAATAAGCCAACCACTCCATTTTATAATCTTGTCTTGGCCCTCCTGTGGTTCCGGATGGGTGATAGGTGCTAAATACGGAAATCTCTCCAAAATCAGCTCTTATGGCTCTTCCTTCTATATCGTATTTTTCATTGTTCACGCCTGTAACAATGGCATCAGGTTTTTGTTTGCTTAAAATACCAACACCACTGTATCCTTTTTTTTCGGCCGAGAACCAATAACAATGATAACCCAACTCCTCAAACAAATGAGATTCTATCTGTTCTGGTTGAGCTTTGGTTTCTTGAATCAATAAAATATCAGGATTTTCTTCTTTTAACCAGCCAATCAAATCTTTTCCCAGTGCAGCTCTTATTCCATTTACATTGTAACTAATTATTTTTTTCATATTGATATCGCGAGTTTGTGTGTTAATTAATATGTTCTTTCGGATTTTAATATTTATGTCAAAATTAAACTGTGATAAAACTACCATATTCTTATAAAACTGATTTTACAAGAATCAATAATTAATCTTCAAAATTACAAATACACAAATTTACAAAATAACACATTCGCAAAATTACACTTTCACAAAATGTGCTCTTTTACTTAAAATCAACTATTTTTGTACAAAAACAGATACACATTGAAAGAAGGACTGGTTATAAAATCAACAGGAAGTTGGTATACTGTAAAAACCAACGACGGAGCAATTCATGATTGCCGTATTAAAGGGCGATTCAGAATGGAAGGAATCAGAACCACCAATCCAATTGCGGTGGGCGATCAGGTAGATTTTGAGGAAGATAAAGAATCAAAAGTGATTGTAAATATTCACGATCGCAAGAATTACATCATCCGAAAATCTTCAAATTTGTCTAAACACAGTCAAATTATTGCCTCAAATGTCGATCAGGCATTTTTAATTGTTACCGTAAATTACCCTCTAACAACCACAACATTTATTGATCGATTTTTGGCAGCTGCCGAAGCTTATCGAATTCCTGTTCGATTAATTTTTAATAAAATTGACCGATATCGTCCGAATGATATGGATAGGTTGAATGAATTAAAGGCAATTTATGAGAAAATTGGTTACAAATGTTACGAGATCTCTGCAAAAAACGGAACTCATCTTGATATTATAAAAGATGCCTTAAAAGACAATATCAATCTTCTCTCGGGACATTCTGGGGTTGGTAAATCAACGCTTATCAATGCCATTCAACCAGGTTTGGATTTAAAAACCGGGGAGATTTCAGAAGCTCACTCTCAGGGAAAGCACACAACCACTTTCTCGGAAATGTTCGAGTTGGATTTTGGAGGGTATATCATCGATACTCCGGGAATTAGAGGCTTCGGAACCATTGATATGGAAAAGGAAGAGATGTCACACTTTTTTCCTGAAATATTCGAAACTTCAAAAGACTGTCAATTCAACAATTGTAGTCACATTCACGAACCCAAATGTGCCGTTAAAGCTGCTGTTGAAGCAGGTGAAATTAGCATTACCCGTTACGAAAGTTATTTGGGAATGGTAATGGAGGATGAGGATAGCAAATACAGAATTTAATACAGTAAAATTTACTGTTAAAATATATAATTCAGCACGTAGTTATTACACCGATTGCATAATGAAATGAGCCTTATCTTCGTTTCACTCGAAATGCTCAACCATTATTACATCGGCATGATACCAAATAATCAATATAGCTCACTTCATTTTCAAAATGGTATAACGTGCTTTTTTAATAAAGCAATAGCTGAAAAAATCACAAAAATGGCAAAAGTACTTCAGCCGGAAGAATTCCTTGAATTGGGAAAATCGCTTCCTATGATTGATGTTAGAACACCAGCAGAGTTTGAAGAGGGGCGAATTCCTGGTGCTTTAAATATTCCGATATTCACAAACGAAGAGAGAGCATTGGTGGGTACCAAATACAAAAGAGCCAGTAAGGATTCTGCAGTACTTTTAGGCCTTGAGTTGGTGGGGCCCAAGTTGGCCATGTTTGTTAAAATGGCTAAGAAATTTGCACTACAAAAAGAAATTATGGTATATTGCTGGCGCGGAGGAATGCGTAGTGGAAGTATGGCATGGCTATTTGAAACAGCTGGATTTAAGGTACATTTGCTAAAAGGAGGATACAAAGCATACAGAGGATTTATTCGTAAGCAATTTGCAGAAAAATCAGAATTAGTTGTGCTTGGAGGTATGACCGGAAGTGGAAAGACCGAGGTTTTACACGAAATGAAAAAGCAAGGAGCACAAATACTCGACCTTGAGGGGGTTGCACATCACAAGGGATCTGTTTTTGGGGCTTTAGGACAAACAGATCAACCAACAAACGAAAATTTTGAAAACCTTTTGGCTAAAACATGGTTAGATTTAGATCCGAATAAACCAATTTGGGTTGAGGATGAAAGCAAATCAATAGGTTCTGTATGGATAAATGATGCTTTATTCCACCGCATGAGACAAAGCGATGTAATAAAAATGCACATACCAAAACCTGAAAGAATAAACAGGTTGGTGAACGAATATGCTTGTTTTAATCCGGAAGTGCTAGCACATATGATTTCTAAAATTGAAAAAAGATTAGGTGGATTAAATGTAAAATTGGCTTTTGAGTGTTTGAATAAAGGTGATTATGCTACCGTTGCTGACATTACCTTAAATTACTATGACAAGGCATATCGATTTGGTTTACAAAAAAGAGAGGGACAAACCATTCATCATTTGCATTTGGAAAAAGATAATCCTGCAGAAAATGCTCAAAAGGTGATTGAATTTTACAAATCTTTAAAAAAATAGTTCAGTCAATCACACATGTAATCGTAATATCAACTTCTTTACCAACCAAAACACCACTTTTAGGTCCGATTTTAAAATCCAGACGATTGACTTTTAGTTTTCCGGTGAATGTGTTTCGGGAATAGTTAAAGATAATTTCGACATCTTTACTTTCACCATGCATTTTAAGCATACCAGTAACTTTATAATTCATTCCAATGCGGGACACAGTTTTTGATTTAAAGCAAATTTCAGGATAGTTGTTTACATCAAAATATTTTGGACCTTTCAGAGTTTCATCTCTTTTCTTCATTCGGGTATTTAGCGTTGTTGCGTCTAAACAAACATCAAATTTAGCTTGCGATATGTTTTTAGGGTCAAACTTTACCGTTCCCTTCATGTTTGTAAAGTTTCCCTTAACCTTATTTGCACCAAGATTTGCAATTCGAAATTCAATATTCGATTTATCATTTACTATATTTTGAGATGAGCACAAAAATTGAAGCCCTCCCATAGCAATTACCAATAACACTAATCTTCTGATCATATTTTATACTTTTATGAAATTAAAATTAAAAACAGGTGTAAATATTTCACCTATAAACAAATATAATTCATAATAGCTGATCAATACAAAACTAAATTTTAATACCGATTGTATAATGAAATGAGCCTTATTTGCGTTTCACTCGAAAAGCTCAACCATTATTACATCGGCATTACATCAAATAATCAATATAGCTTACTTCATTTTCAAAATGGAATAAGTTGCATGTTGGCAGAAAAGAAAATCTTTACAAAGAGATGAATATATTTTTTCAATGCAGAATAAGATTTAAATTGATTTGTCGTTACCTTTATCAGAAACCATAAATATTAAAGCTTGGACTTTTACCTTAAAAATCGAAACTGGAAATACCACTTTTTAATTATTGCAATTGTGATAATTGCTGTATCAATATTTTATACGAATAGTTTGGTGGAAAAATTGGCTCACGAAGAAGCCAAGAAAGTTGAATTGTGGGCAATTGGAATCCGCGAATTGGATGTTAATCCTAATCAGGATGTAGATTTGATCCTAAAAATAATGGAGCAGAATGAAACCATACCAGTTATATTGGTTGATGATAACGATAGTATTGTAGCACATCGAAATATTAATTATCCTGAAAATCAGGAACATAAAGTATTACAGCAGAAGTTGTCAGAAATGAAAGAGGACAACCACTCTATTGAAATTCAGATCGTAAATGGAAAGAATTATATTTACTATGACGATTCAAATATTTTAAAGCGATTGGCTTGGTACCCTTTCGTTCAGTTAGGGGCAATTGTTACCTTTATCATCATTGCATTTTTAGCATTTTCGTATTCAAAATCTGCCGAACAGAATAGAGTTTGGGTTGGCATGTCGAAAGAAACAGCTCACCAGTTAGGAACACCAATTAGTTCACTTATAGCTTGGATGGAATTAATGAAATCCGGTAATTCAAGCCCATCAATGGTGGAAGAAATGTCGAAAGATGTGACCCGATTGGAAGTAATTGCTGAACGATTTTCTAAAATTGGCTCAAAGCCAGTGTTAAAGGCACAAGATTTAATTAAAATATTAGAGAACAGTATTGCTTACCTAAAGAAAAGAACATCGGGGAAAGTTGAGTTTAGATTTACAACTGTTGATTTAAAAAAAGAAATAGTTCCTTTAAACAAGGAATTATTTTCTTGGGTAATAGAAAATCTTACCAAAAATGCAGTTGATGCTATGGAAGGCAAAGGGGTATTGCGTTTTTCCTTATCAGGTAACGAAAACAGGCTTATTTTGGATATTAGTGATACTGGAAAAGGACTACCTAAAAGTCAATTTAAGACGATCTTTAAACCAGGCTATACATCTAAGAAAAGAGGCTGGGGGTTAGGTTTATCTTTGGCAAAGCGAATTATAGAGAATTATCATAGCGGAAGAATCTTTGTTGCCAGTTCTGAAATGGGAAAAGGAACTGTTTTTCGAATTATTTTACCTCTAAACTGAATGAACTGGTTTTCAAATCTTCCGAAAAGTTTTGAAACCAAAAAAGAACTCCTTATTTTTGCAGCCCGTTTTTGGGCGGGATCTCTTATTGATTGCTCGTTTGACATCAGTAATTGCTTGAAATTGACAAAAAAGATGTATTTTTTTGTGAATTCGTAAGATTAATTTTTATACTTTTGCAAAGTTTTATTTGAATATTTTGGAATATCCAACAAAATATACGATTCCTTTTAAGGGTTTAAAGGATGGTTTACATGAATTTGATTTCAA
>JAOARS010000249.1 GCA_025210415.1 Marinifilum sp.
GTGCGATTTATCGCGTAAATTTTGCAAGGTTTACCATAGTGCTTGGCAATCATGCGCAAACAGGTTGGGCCACAATCCATGGCATCCAATTGGCGAAAGTGAGGAAATCGTTTTTTCAAGATAAGTAGGAGTTAGTTTTTGGTTCCAAGCCTAAAAATAAGGAAAAATGTGACTGAAACCATAAAACTCATGATTCCAGAGTAAAACTGAGAAAGTAAATCTGTTATTCATCCCACAACTGCTGATTTAGAGAATCTACTTTTTCTTTATTCAAAACAAACTTACCTGTTTTATTATAATTACCACATTCCTCAACTGATACATACCCTTCGTCTCCTTTCCATTTGGCAATGTAAGGGTTGTAGTTGCATTTAGCAGGTTGAGAATAAATATTGCCTGGCTGTTTTAGATAAGCTCTGCAATCGGTACACATATGCCTGTATTCACAATCTTTACAGACTTCTATTTTATCTTTGGAAATTGACCAGTATTTTTTAAAATCAGGATGTTTCATTGCTTCAGAAATGCAAGTATCTTTTATATTGCCGAAACTTTTTGACATTGAAGGACAATTTTTGATATTGCCTTCTGAATCAATCCCAAGTTTACAATTTAGGCAAGAGTTAAATTGAACTGACTCGCAATAGGTACGAGTTTCAATAGCAAATTGCTCCGGTTGAATCAAACCACATTGAATTGAAGATGAAATTTTCTCAGGGGTTTCAAATATTGTAGCTTGCTCTACATCTCTTCTTTCTTTTTTATTGGAATTTGTAAGAACAAATAGGCTTACCTTGGTATTATTTCTTGCAATTTGGTCGATAAATTCTTGTGAAAAACAATCGGGTAAAATGAATTCAAAAAACTTCATTTTAGAGTTTGAAAATTGATTAACAACTTCCAATAACTGTTTTTCATTAATCTCCTCAAAAAATCTTAACTGAACATTTGGTATTGCATAAGTATCCAACTCTTCTACAATTCTATCCAACAATTTCAATGTATCTTGCTTAAAATCTACAATTGCAGTTTCAAATTCAAAAGGAATATGCCATTGGATATCCAATTCAGGGAAAAGCTCTAAATCAGCTTTATCACAAGGAAAGCAGATCTCCTCCTGAAACAAATAATTAAAATAAGCTTCTATTGTTTCTTCTGAATATCTAAGCTTTAATTCATTTAAACTTCTACCTTTCTCGTTTATAAGAATATCACATAAATCATTTGGGATAAAGCAGTAATCCTTCCTTTGAATGTCATAAACAGCAGAACGCACATAACCACTTACTGGCCTACAGCAAGCAAACAGCCTGTAGTAATCTTAACTCATAAACTCACAATTTTTGAAATGGGTTTAGGATAAGTTCGAAATCTATGTTTATTGGTTTGAAGGTGAGGCATATCGATAAAATACATCTTTCTATCTAATTCTGTCTTTTTTATAATTGGAGCCTGTTGGATACAAATTGGCATTTCAGACTGTCGGCAGATTTCCTCTAAATTCTTTTTATTCATCATGCTATTCTTTCTAAAATCTGTTCTGCAATTCTTTTTTCGATGTAATAATTACATGGTTCGCTCACCATCTCAATATTGCCCGCAGGATTGATCTCCAAAAAAACATATTCTTTTTGGGGTGTAAGAATTAAATCAATAGATCCAGTATCTAAGCCTGCCTTTTCCATAAAAAGAAATATTTTCTGTTTTATATCGTGAGTTAGTGCAAAAGGCACAAAACGGTTCTTCTTTTCCTCATCATAATTGCGATAATCAATATTAGTTTTAAAATTGTTTTGTGAAAATATCGCCATTGCGTAAACCTCATTATAGGAAACAAATACTCGAAGCTCAATCCACTTTTCAATTTTTTTCTGAATTAGAGATGGAAAGATATTATTAGATGGCATGTTAACCAATTTAGTTTTTAAGTCTAGATAATCATTTTCATCCGAAATTATCATAGCTTCACTAATAGGTTTTGTTATTTTTTTACGCATATTATAAGTCAACAAAAACTGAATATCTTCGGTTATTATTGTTTCAGGAATAATAAACCCACACTTTAAGGCGATTTGTAAGTTTTCTAATTTATTTACACTTGATTTAAAATAATCACCTAATGATTTTTTACTCATTAAAGTTCGAATAATAAAATCATGGCAGATTTTCCATTCCCAATCTAAAAATTTTAAAAGTTGGTTATTTATTTGAATTGAAGAATTTATAATTTTCTTATTAAGATTTCCTCTTCTATACCAAAAAAAATCAATGTCATAAACCTTAAAATTTTTATTATCACCATTTACTGTTAATTGTAGACTTAGTGTTTCTGAATTATTCAAAACAATTTGATTTATATAGACAGAGTCATTTTCATTAATTCTCCCAAATTTATAATCAGAAAATTGGATAAACCATTCGACAACTTTATCAGTAGACAAATCATTAGATTCACTAATTAGAACTAGCATAACTAAAGTGTTAAACCATGGAAATGAGTTTCTTTAATTTCACTTAAATTTCCAAGAAAAAAATCATCTAACTCAGATTTTGGAGTCGTTTTACGTATATCAGATTCAAACTTTCTTATGACTTTTAACTTAGCCATTGGATTAGGATTAGTAACCAATTTTAGCGAATCCTTAATTTTTTGAAAAGGATATTTTGAGTACCAACTATTTTTTAAAATATCACTATTATTTTCATTCAACTGCAATAAGCCAATTGCTTTACGATTTTCATTCTTTAATTTCATCTCATCTGGCTTAAGATTCATATGGAGCAATACTTTTTCTTTTTCAAAGTCAATTTTCAATGCTGGCTTTCCATATGGTCTTTTATAATCATTATAGGTAACTGCATTTGCAAAAAATTGCGGATCAATATTTCCTTTTTTTAATTCTGCTAGTAATATACTTTTCCAATTCAGTTCATTCGCTAATTGATAAATATTATCTTTTGTGTTTTCCAAATTATTTTTAGCATTGTTTTTTACTCCAAAATAATGACGATGAAGAATAAAATATTTTAAATTCATAGTGTCTTTGTAATGCAAAAAATTTGGCATCCCATTAATTATATATTCATTATGTAGTTTTTTTGACAATTCAATTAATTTCCTATCATTTTCTTCAGTACCATATCCCATTCCATTGCTCACAATATTCTGATCTTCCAAAAAGATTTGATAATATTTTCTGCGCAAATCTAAATTCAGTTTCGATTTGAATTGTTTTTGGAGTTTTGGAAAGGCTTTATTAAATTTTTTCCATTCTTGGCTTTCTCTAAAAGATAAAAAAGCTTTTGACTTGAAATCATCCATGGAATAACCATGCAATACCAGCTTTTCTGCCAATTCTAAAACTATATTATACTTCTCACAACGAATAGCACAAAGACAAGCATTGTGAATATCCTTATAAAAATTCTTATCATATTCTAAAAATATTTGCTGATACAAATCTAAAGCCTCACTGAATTGATTATTAACAATTAATAATTTAGCCTTATTACACTCCTTATAATAAGAAATATAATTATTATCAGAATATGATTTATTATAGGAAAAACAAATAATTACAAATAAACAAACAATTTTTTTCATAATACTATATATTAAATCATCCAAGGAATTAATTCCCTGGATGATATCAAATTAAATATTCTACTTACTTAATGGATTTGCATGAATATATGACAAATTACCATTCCCATCACAAAATTCATGAGCGTATCCTCCATCACCTGTTGGGCCACTACCAGTATACACATCTTCACCGCCTGTTACTTTTTTTAGTTCTGATTTTTGAACTTTACTCTTCTCAAACAATTTCGAATTTAAATTTTTCATTTCAAAAAATTTTAAAATAGTCCTTCCCTGCACAAACTTGTACAGTTCTTCTCATTTAGCTAGCTTTGCTCTTGATCAGAGTAGCTCAGCTACCTAAATCGTTCCGGGGTGAGAACGGACTGTTAGCAATTCCGGAACGGTTTTTTAAATGTACATTGTTAAAAACTCTACTAATATAAAACAGTTCAATGCAAAAATTTGCGTTGAACTGTTTTTTTAAAGCATA
>JAOARS010000250.1 GCA_025210415.1 Marinifilum sp.
TAAAAATAATCAATCAACTTTTGCCGTTATTTCAAATATCAAAAACAACATTTTCTAACTAATATCATTGTAAAAATGAAAAAACTCGCATCTGTTACTTTGTTGTTAGGCCTTATTATTGGCTTTGCTGCTTGTAACCAAAAAGAAAAAAAAGAGGTAGTGGTTTCTCCAACTCAAAAATTGGTAGATCAGTACGCTGAATTTGAATTAACAACTGATTTAAATCTTTTGACTGAAAAGGAAAAGCAAATGCTTCCTATTTTAATTGAAGTTGCTGATATCATGGAAGAATTGTTCTGGAAAGATGCAATTGGTGATAAAAAAGAATTCCTTTCTCAGTTAACCGATCCTGCTGCAATTGCTTACTCGAAAATAAACTATGGCCCTTGGGACAGATTAGATAATAACAAGCCTTTCTTAAAAGGATTCAACGAAAAGCCTAAAGGTGCAAACTTTTATCCAAAAGACATGACTCAAGAAGAGTTTGATGCTATTGAGGATGAAATGAAAACTGACTGGTATACTAAAATTGTTCGTGATGAAGATGGAAAATTAAGAGTTGCTCCATATCACGAAGTATATCCTGAAGAAATTAAAAAAGCATCTGACTTATTAAAAAAAGCTGCTGAGTTAGCTGAAGATGCAGGCTTAAAAAATTACCTGGAACTTCGTGCTGAAGCTTTATTATCTGATGATTATTTGGCTTCTGATTTGGCTTGGATGGATATGAAATCTAACACCATTGATTTCGTTGTTGGTCCTATTGAAACCTACGAAGACGCACTTTACGGATACAAAGCTTCTCACTCTGGTCAGATTTTGGTAAAAGATAAGGTTTGGAGTGAAAAACTTTCGAAGTTTGCTTCTTTATTGCCACGTTTGCAAGAAGGTCTTCCTGTTCCTGCTGAATACAAAGCTGAAAAAGCAAATGCCAATGCAGATATGAATGCTTACGATGTAATTTACTACGCTGGTGACTGCAATGCTGGTAGCAAAAACATTGCGATTAACCTGCCAAACGATCCTCGTGTACACGCTGCTAAAGGAAGTAGAAAGCTTCAGTTGAAAAATGCAATGCAGGCTAAATTCGATAAAATTTTAGTTCCTATTTCTGATTTATTGATTGACGAAAGTCAACGCAAAAACGTTACTTTCGACGCTTTCTTCGAGAATGTAATGTTCCACGAAGTGGCTCACGGATTGGGTATCAAGTACACTTTAAAAGATAAAGTAAGTGTTCGAAAAGCATTAAAAGATACTTATACTTCTATTGAGGAAGGTAAAGCTGATATTTTAGGTTTATATATGATTACTCAGATGGCTGAGTGGGGCGAAATGGATAAGAACAAGCTAATGGATAACTATGTTACTTTTATGGCTGGTATTTTCCGTTCGGTTCGTTTTGGTGCTGCAAGTGCTCACGGTAAAGCAAACATGATGCGTTTCTATTTCTTCGAAGAACAAGGTGCTTTTACAAGAGATGCTGAAACCGGAACTTACAAGGTAGATTTCGAAAAAATGAAGGCTGCTATGAACGAATTAGGAAGACAAATTTTAATTGTTCAGGGTGATGGAAACTACGAAGCTGCAAAACAAATGATTGCTGAAAAAGGATTTATTCGTGAAGATTTGCAAAGTGATCTTGACCGCGTAAACTCTGCAGGTATTCCTAAAGATGTTGTATTTAAGCAAGGTGCTAAAGTATTGGGATTATAAAACAAATTTAACATCATAATCTAAAGCTGAATCTGATAAAGGTTCAGCTTTTTTCATGATTATTTTAAGGGAAAATTACACTTCCAGAATCTTAGGCTGTATCTTTTTGGGAATCCGAATCAACTGATTGCTGTTAGCTGATAGAAAAATCATGTATTATAGAACATACAGTTTCCCTTAAAGGCTTTGTATCTTTCCGAACATTCAGCTAAACTAAGGCTAATGAAATGTTTTCGAAAAATATTATCCGGGATATTACTTGTATGTGTATTTCTGCTTATTTGTTCTTTTAAAACAAGAAAGAAACAAGTTCTTGTACTCCACTCTTATCATCAGGGATTAAACTGGACCGACAATGTAAGCCGGGGAATTTTGTCTGTCCTAAATAAAAATGATAATGTTGAGATCACTTTTGAGTATATGGATACCAAAAGGCACTCCGAAGCTGAGTATCTTGCTGAGTTTGCCAAACTATACAATTTAAAGCACCAAACAAGTTATTTCGATGTAATTATAGTTTGCGATAACAATGCTTTGGATTTTGTTAGTGCGTATTATCAGAATTACTTCGATAATATTCCAATTGTTTTCTGTGGCATCGATCAGTTTTCGACTGATTTAATTGAAGGCTTGGATAACATTACCGGCATTACAGAGGAGATTGATTCGAAAAAAACCATTGAAATTGCACTTCAATTGCATCCCAAAACCAAACAATTGGTGGTAATTAACGATAACCAAACCAGATCGGCAATTTTAAATCGAAATAATGTAAAAAACATTTGGCCTGATATTGATACTGATGTGAAATTGGTTTTTCTTGAAAACCTATTGATAGAAGAACTTGCCTATCAGGTTGAGAACCTTAACCCAAACAGTATTATTTATCTACTTAATTTTAGTCGCGATAAAGATGGCAATTACATTTCTTACCAGGAAAATATCGAATTAATTCGAGAAGCTACTGATCTTCCTATTTACAGCAGTTGGGATTTTTATTTTAATGAAGGAATTGTTGGTGGAATGATTACCAGTGGTTCTAAACAGGGAGAACTTGCTGCCAAATCGGCCTTGAAAATTCTTAGTGGAACAAGTGCATCTCAAATTCCAATTGTACGCCAGGGTTATAATCAATTCAAGTTCGATTTTGAGCAAATGAAACGATTTAAGATTTTGCCCAAACAACTTCCAAATGGAAGTTACATTAGCAATCAACCTCCTTCTATTGTAAAACAATATCAAACCTTGCTTCTTGCTATTGCCATATTTATTATTGTAATTGTGTTTATTCTTAGATACACAACAATTAAACGAAAGCGGAACGAAAGGCGATTGAAAAAAATCAATGAAGAATTAGACAGAAGAGTTGTGAAACGAACCCAGGAAATTTTCATTGCCAATGAAAAGCTGGAATTGCAAACAAATCAAATTGTAAAACAAAATAAAGAACTGGAACATCACAGGCATAACTTGTTGGAATTGGTAAAAGAACGAACTGAAAACCTTGAGCATGCCAACCGGGAATTAAAAAGCAGCAGAGACAGGTTGTTGCATATGCTTGATTCTAATTCCGACGGGGTTTGGGAACACAATTTTAAAACGGGCGAAATCTACATCAGTAAAATAATTTGGGACAAACTTGGTTACCACTCAATAGCAGAAAAAAACACAAGGGATATACTTTGCAAGCTAATTCATCCTGAAGATTTGATTATTATTAAACAAAAAGACAAACAAAACCGAACCGGTAAAAGCGAAATGTTTGTGATAGAATTCAGGATTTGTTCCAAAGATAAAACCTGGATGTGGTTTAAAGCCAAAGGCAAAATTCTGGATTATACTGAAGAAGGTATTCCTTTAAATCTGGTAGGAACGCTTATCGATATCAATCAACGTAAAGTTGCCGAAGAAAAAATTCGCGAAGAAGAAAAAAAACTTCGAATTTCTGAAAAACGCTGGCGTTCGTTAATTGAGCAAGCATCTGATGAAATTCTGATTTACAATA
>JAOARS010000251.1 GCA_025210415.1 Marinifilum sp.
AGTTTGCTTGGTTCGTTCTAAACAAAAGTTTATTCCATTAGGCATATAGAAAGCATTGTTTACGGCATCGGTAGCTACTATTTCCTTGTTATCTTTTGTAGTAATTGTTGTTTCTTCCTTTAAAGCATCTCCATTGTAATAAGTTTCCTGATTTTTTTTCTTAAGCGCCGTTTGAAATAAGGTAGTATGAACTTCATATTGTTCGTTGCCGGAAGAAATTCCAGTTCCAAGTGCTACAATGTAGTCGTCAAAATAGAATACCGACTTATTGGCTTTTAAGGAACTTCTGTTGTCTATGTATTGCATTGCAGACATCCCATGATTTTCATCAACATGTACGCCACCTACAAATACATTTTTAGAAAATTGCCTGTCTTTTTTAGAAGGTACTTTTTCGTAAGGTTCATTCAAAGACGTTGTACCAGGTACACGTCTCCAGTCCCATCCTTTTGAAGACATACCACTACCTTCTTCGGTAACAGGCTTTCCACCATTAAGAATGGTTAATGCTCCTGCTCCTGAATATTTACCATAGATGTTTTCATTTTTTTTGTATGGACCTTCATAGTCCCACAAATACTTGCCAATGCCTTTCCAAAGAACTGCCCATTCATTTTGTCGATGTACCGACATGCCAGCGTAATTAAAATACCAATGTCCATTAGGTGCTTTTTCTGCTTTTCCTCCTTTTTGAAGTTGGTTGATGGCAATTTCAATAGTACCCATAGGGTGATAATGGCCTTTGGTTGCTTTTACTTTTGTCAATAATTCATCTTTCAATCCAGAATAACCAGGATCCCAATATCTTAAAAAAGCGCCTTGTAATTCATCTTGATATGGACTGTCAACAGACGCCAGAAGGCCATAAAAAGGGACTAAATAAATACTATTACTGAAGCCATTGGCTCTACCGGATACGCCTCTGTGATAGGTGTATTTATTGCTGTAAATTCTGGCCATCAGCATAGCCTGGGAAATGTTGCTCACACTTTTGTCTGTTAGTTGATAGGGCGTGTCATTTAAAATATAAGTGAGCAAGGCAGCGGCTTGTAAACCACCAATACCATAACTGGATATATACACATTTTTGTGATGATTAGGTGTAAAGTCAGATTTTATAAAATCTGCAAAACCATCGGCAATGGTTAGGGCTTTGTTGGACAAACGCATGTGATAATGCATTTGTGCCTCACGTTCTTTTCCTGAAGGTTGCGATAAAATATAGCACAACCTGCTTTGCATTGCAGCAATAACGTGGTCGGTATTATAACCGCCTACTTCCCATAATACAGGTCGGTCAAACTTAGGGCCGGCAACCTCAGTGGTTTTATCTAAAGTTTTTAATTCTCTGTCAAGGATATCTGCTTCTTGCAATTCGTTACGCATTAAAAATACCGAAACAGCATAGGCTGCTAATCTGTTGCTATATGAACCTCCGGCACCAATAATACCGGTTTCTTCATAAGTTTCCATATTTCCCCAACCTACTTCCTGGTTTTCATTCCAACCAGATTGATTGACCCTGTTAAAAAGATCTAATATCTTTTCTTTAACGGCTGGAGAATGATAGTCTGGATTCGGGTTTTTACTATCGCCAGGCGTGTGGTAACTTGTTGCAAGTGGCAACAAGATGCTTTGCCAAACCTTGGTACGTTGATTTCTATTATCGTATTTAAAATTCCCGGCATCGTATTTTTTGTGTGCACCTTTTATTAAATCTTGCAACTTTTGGTATTTAAATGCCAAATATTCATTTGAAAGATCCAATGCTTTGCTGCCTGTTAACCATTCTTGATACTTTGCTTCTATAACATCTACTTTATCTTTCAGTTGAGCATTTACAGAACAACTTGCCGAAACAAGCAGGATTAAAATGTATAATCCTCTTTTGAAAAACACTTGTTTAAACTGTTTTAGCATGTGTATTAACTTTGGTTTCATTTATATCAATTTTTTAATTAATTATTTCATTAGACCAGATTAATCTTAACGGGATTAATCTAATATTTTATATATTTTATAGTTGTCGTATAAGCCTTTGGCAGGCACCATTAAACGAATGGCTGTTTGCCCACCTTTTAGATAATTATCTTTTTCATCTTCAAACCTGAAACTTAATTGATTATTGATATACCATTCGGTAATGTGCTTGTTTTTTACAATTTTCAGATGATGTTTCCCTTTCTTGTTTTGAAGCGTAAAATCTTCACCTTTTACGGTAAGTACCCGACCAGGGCATTTTCGCAT
Source organism: Marinifilum sp. (assembly GCA_025210415.1). GTDB lineage: Bacteria > Bacteroidota > Bacteroidia > Bacteroidales > Marinifilaceae > Marinifilum. Next base: position 2,248 of record JAOARS010000251.1, read on the forward strand.
ATTTGAAGTGCCTCTGCCAGGAGCAAAAAAGGAAATGCGGTAATTGGCAATATCGCCACGTGTATATTGTGGTGCTAAGCCATTGCGTTTTTTAAGGTTTGGAGCAAATACATCTTCGCCCTTATTGCCGTAACAGCTAAACATGAGCATGTGTAGCGCGCTTTCACTTAGGCTTTTAAAATCACATTCTATAATGTAATTATCGGGTGTTTTAAAGGTATTCCAATATACCAAATGACCGCCTCTGAACACACCTTTTACCTCATAATCACTCACTTTGTCGCCTATATCTTTTCGCATGGCGGTTTCAACGGTCTCATAAAAATCGCCACCATTGCCTGTAAATTTATTGCCTTTTGTTTGGTAATAAGCTGCTACATCATCGTAATATTTCGAATGGATGAGTAGTTTTCCATCAGCTATTTTGGCAATGCCCGGGCCTTCCATTACCCAATCATCTAAATCACTTTCCTCATTAAAATCGCAGGAATACACCAGTTTGGTTTTTAAATTTTGCGAATTGCAGGAGGATAGTGTTAGAGTGAATAGGGCTGTTATTAAAAGAAATTGTTTCACATGTTTATATTTTAGTAATTATTTAATCTAATTATCTTTTTTAGAGGGGTATTCTTAATTGTTCCACTCAGGGTGTCTTGATAATTCTTTTTCCAGTTTGCTTTTTATGGCAAGCTCTTCTGTGGTTAATGTTTTATGGCTCAAATGATGTGCTTCACGAGGATCTTTTTGTGTATTAAAAAATTTGCCGTCCTGATAAAGCTTATAGCTGTTTGTCATCACAAACTGATTTTTATTTTTGGTAACATTTGGCTTCCATTTGGGGTTGTAATGTACAAATGCTGTTTCCCTTGTGTTTACATTTTGTTTGCCTTCTAATATCCTTAAAAAGCTTTTACCGTCAGATTGATTTTCTTGCCCCAGCATATCAGCAAAAGTGGCGTAAAAATCACTAAACTCTATAAGTCCATTATAGTTGAATGCTTGCTTGATGTTTTTGCCCCAACTTGCAATTAATGGCACATGTATGCCTGTGTTGATGGTGTTGCCTTTACCACCCTGCACAACGCCTTTGCTGGTTTTGGAATAGATTCTTGGGTGTGTGCCATTATCGGCGGTAAATATTACAATGGTATTATCTTCAAGTTTTAATTCTTTAAGGGTGCTGTTTATTTTTCCAACGATTTTATCGGTGTATGCCACCATGTCTTTAAAATATACTGTGCTATCATTATATCGTTTTGTTTCGTCTGCCCAATCTTTTGAATCGGGAGTTGGAACAAATGGATCGTGTACCAAAACCATCGGGTAGTACACAAAGAAAGGTTTGTCTTTTTGTTTTTTGATAAAGTCGATAACATAGTTCGAAAAAATATCAGGGCCGTATCCATCTTTATTTCGTGGCAGTTTTTTACCATTCTGAATAATTAGTGGATCTGCAAAGCGTTCGCCTTCGGCTTTGGCATTGGTTATCTGCCACAAGCAATATTCATCAAAACCAAACTTGTAAGGACGTGAGGTGTCGTTCCAATCCTTAATCTTGTCTTTATAGGCAATGCCATTTAACTGCCATTTTCCTGCAATACAGGTAGCATAGCCTTGATCTTGAAACAGATGTCCAAAGGTTTTTTCGTTGTTGTCAAGATGCCCGAAGTAACCATAGTTGCGGTAATTGTATTTTCCTGTCATCATTTTTACCCGGGAAGGTGTGCATAGAGGTTGCGAAATACAATTATCAAAACGGATACCGTTTGATGCCATGGTATTTAAATTTGGTGTAGGATTTTCGATATTGCCATAAGTTTCCAGGGTTTCAACGCCCATGTCGTCAACCATGATCAGGATAACGTTTGGTTTATCCTGATTTTCATGTTTATTGCTACAGGAAAAACAAGCGAGTAGGGCGAAGATTAAAAGAAAGGTTATTTTTGATTTCATTGGAAAGGATTTTTAATCATGATAAAATATTTGTACACTTTTTTGCTGTAAACGATTATTGATACTGGAAAAGCTTTTGAAATATTGATTTTTATAGTACCACGAATTTTAATGTTTTTACTTCATCTTTAATTTTAACTTTTAGCAGATAAATTCCAGGAGTGAACTTAGATGTAGAAATGGTTTGATTTGAATTCCAATCGTTTTTTACAACTACTATTTTTCCTGTAGAGTTTGCAATTGTTACCTGAGCTTTATTTGGAATATTTCGAATATGTAAGTTATTTCCTTTTCTTACAGGATTTGGATAAATAATGATTTCATGTTTCGATGGGGAATGATTCGATGTGATTATTTTTTCCTTTAAATCAAGCTTGATTGCTTTTCCATCGAAGCAATTGAATTTAAGAATTGTTTTATTGTTGTAATTGCTTATTACCGAAACATCTGTATGCGTTGATTTTGCTTCCCAGTTTCCGTTTAGGATAATGTTTACAGCTTGTATTGTAGGTTTTGCATGCCAGGTTTCTTTAGTGGCAATATCTCCATAAGTAAACGAACCTTCTATTTTGCCAACTTCCGGGTTCATTACAGCAAGAGTAATTTCTTCTTCAGCAGTTTGTTTTACCATAGCCATGCATGGCACATTGGCCTGATCAATAATCATACCCGTAGAAACATTGGCTACCATTAAAGCATATCCGGTTACTTTATTGGGAATATACTCAACAATATGGGCATCATTATCTTGTTTGTGAATTTTGAATAAACTTGACGCATTCTGTTTTAAATATTCAGCACCTGTTTTTCCTCCATTTACTTCAATGTAATATTCGTACTTATCTCCGGATGGATTTTTTCCATGCAGTATTCTGCCGGAAACAAAATTGTTTGAGTAGTCTTTTTTCCCTGATTCATCAGGCATAGTTTGTTCAATTCTTTCCAAACTAAATGTATTCGATTTTGGAATGAAGTAGGCATTTCCCACTGCATCTGTAGCAGATACTGCTTCATTGCTTTTTTCCAGTCTGACATCAATGCCACTTAAAGCATCGTTATTTAAATAAGTGACGGTTTGCTTACTGTCTAATGCGGTTTGAAAGACTGTGGTAAACATGTCGTATTTTTCCATTTTCGATTTTATGCCAGAACCTATGGCAACGATGTATTTATTAAAATAAAATACGGATTTGTTGGCTTCCATCGAGTTTCTGTTGTCTCTATACTCCATAGAAGATAAAGCATGTGCGTTGTCAATGTTTATTCCTCCTACAAATACATTTGAGGAGAAGAGCCTGTCTTGTTCAGAAGGCATGTCGTTAATCGGTTCGTTTAAGGCTGTAGTGCCTGGTTCTCTTCTCCAATCCCATCCTTTTTGACTTAAACCACTTCCTGTATTGCTTACAGGTTTGCCGCCATTTAGAATAGTTAATGCTCCGGCTCCGGCATATTTTCCGTAAATATTCTGGCTCTTTTTAACCGGACCTTCATAATCCCAAAGGTATTTGCCAATTCCTTTCCAAATTACTGCCCATTCATTTTGTCGATGAACCGACATTCCTGCATAATTAAAATACCAGTGTCCATTTGGTGTTTTTTCAGCAACTTCGTCTGATTTTAGCTGATTAATAGTTGTTTCTAAAGCTCCTAAAGTATGTAAATAGCTTTTTGATGGAGCAACTTTATTAATCATACGATTAAAATCTGCTGCATTCGGATCCCAATACCTTAGAAAAGCCTTTTGTAATTCTTTGTTGTGTTCGCCTTCAACTTGAGCCATTTGAGCAAATGCCTGTATTAAATAAATTGATCGGCTAAATGCTGAGCTTCTTCCTGAAACTCCTTTGTGATAAGTATATTTGTTGCTATAGATTCGTGCAGCCAGCAGTGCTTTTGATAAATTTTCAATACTTTTCGAATTGGCAGCATAGGCAGTGCCGTTTAAGATATATACATGGTTAGCAGCTGCCTGAAGGCCTTCGTTTCCATAAGTTGAAACATAGGGATTCTTGTGGTGATTAACGGTGTAATCTGATTTTATAAAATCTGCAAAACCATCCGCAATTGTAAGTGCTTTATCGAGCAAACGCTTAAAATATGCCATTTCCTTCTCTCGTTTATCACCCGATTGCATTGACAAAATGTAGCACATACGGCATTGCATTGCACTAATAATTAAATCGGTATTTAAACCACCTACTTGCCAAAGAATTGGCTTTTCATATTGAGGTCCAACAACCTTGCTTACATGGTTCAGGGTTGATAGTTCTCTGCTCAGTAATCCTTCTTCGCTTAAAATATTACGGGATAAAAATACAGATACAGCATAGCTTACCATATTGTTTCCAAAAGTACCTCCTGCGCCTATGATACCTGTTTCTGCATAATCAGAATCTTTCCATTCAATATCAATATGTTCGTTCCAACCAGCACGATTTGTCAGGTTGAATACATGAATAATTTTTGCTTTTACGTCTGCTGATTGAAAATCAGGATTTGGATTTGATGCTGCTCCAGGGTTGTTGTAGCTAATGGCTAATGGCAGTAGAACTTTTTCCCAGGTTTTAACTAAATCTTTTTCAGCAATAGAGTTTGATAAATTGGAATATTTCTCATGTGCATCGCTAATCATTTTTTGCAGATTCTGATACCTGGAAGCTATGTATGGGTTATTG
>JAOARS010000252.1 GCA_025210415.1 Marinifilum sp.
GTTAAATTGTTTTGAATATTTTGAGTTTAGACAAGTTAAAAAATTAAGGCATAGCAGAGTTACGGCGCAATTTTTTAATGAAGTGTAAACTTAAAATAGCAGAAGAATAATGCTCATTTCAATGTAATATTGGTATTACACAATTTTGCTATGATTACATGAACGATTTTAAAGGATATCAGATAATACAATAGATCGTTAGATTTTAGTCCCGAAAGCTCCTTAAATCCGTAGGTATATTGCCTAAGCGTCACGCAAAGACCGCAAATCAAAGATATCATTTCACCCAAATGGGTAAAATAACAATTGCCTTAACTCTTTATTGCAAAGTCCTCGTGATTAATTGGTAATCAAACATCAAAATAGATAACTGGAATAAGTTATATAGTAGGCGCAAAGAAAAATCCTTGCGGATTTTAGGAGCTTTCGGGATGAGACATGAGATTTATTTGCAAAACGCTTAAAACCAACAGAATAAAATTTCGTTTCGTAACGGGTAGATTATCAGAACAATACGAAAACTTAACGAACTATTGATAATATTTACATGACGGAAAATGATGTTTCCTATTAAAACATGCAATTTAGAAAGGGTCAAATCATATCCCCCTTTCCGTATCATGAAGTTAAACTTTCGTATCACAAAAAATAAGTTTCCGTATCAATCGAAATACTATTTCGCATCATTAGCAAGGGGGTTCGTATCATCGAAAAAGTTCTTGCGCATCATCAAGGGCTTTGTTTCGTATCCTTGGAAATACTATTCCGTATCATCAAAGATGAGCTCTCCTATTGATACGGAAATTCTAAAATTTTGTACGGAAGAAGAAGAATGTTGTACACAATAATCCAAGTGATGTAACGGAATACTCACCTGATGATACGAAACAAAGCCCTTGATGATGCTCAAGAACAATTCATTTGTAACTGGAGAACATTTTTCTCGTACGGATGATATCCCTTTACAAACGAACATAAATAAGGAGAGCACTTCTGCTCCCCTCTACAACTATTTCTACAAAGATTAATAAAAATATATGTGATATTAATTTCCATTTTCTTCGGCGGCTTTCGCCTTGCGATAGGCTGCCAGTCGCTCTCTGCTGTATTTGCTTGAATAGGCTTTGCGTTTCTCCACATCCTTTCTGAATACAAATTTTCCATAGCTACGGACATCATCTACTACTTCTTTGCAAAGTGTATAAGCCTTATCACGAATCAATTTACGGTCATCTTCAAAATACATTCTACCGTTGATATCCCCTAACAGACTACCCATATGATCAGCCATATCAACCGACTTTTGTAACCATTGCATATCAAAATTAATATCGCCTAACGATTCAGGGTTCTCATTCCCCAATACCGAAAGACTTGCTAAATCCTGAACTGCATCGGCGCGCGAAGTTCCCTCTTTTATTTCATCTAATCTTTCTAATAAATCAGGTCGAGATCTGTAAGCAAACTCCATGTGAGCAATTACATCATCCCGAAATTCTATCATGCCAGGTGCTTCTTTCTCCCAAGTTTCAATGGCCTTTTGTTTATCGGTTTTTTGACTTTCCCAATTCGATTGAGCCGTACGCATAGCTCCAATTAATGACAACAACCTGTTTAATTTATCGATAGTAAGGTTGTAAGGTGATAGAAGTGGCAAATCGATGCTTGCTCGTGTGTGAAGCGCTTCAGCTTCGTCGATAAATACTTTGTAGGGCATGTCGCAGTAAACAATTTTTTCTTCGGGTACTGCTTTAATTTCTTCCAGATGATCCAGTAAGTTTTGTTGATCAGACATAGTTATTATTTTTTTATATGAATACCATCTCTCCCACTAAATTCTCCCCCTCATAAATTTTTCTTAATACAGATGCTTCGGCCGAAAACAAGTGCTTAATAAAAGCAACAACTAAATTAAAACATAAATTTAAATTTAAAAATCAATTACGCTTACTAAAAAGAGGAAATACATTATTAATTATTGATCAATTCTATTGAAACACCCAAAACACTAGGCCTTTTAAAAACTTAACTTTTCACAATTTAAAATCATTAAAAATAACTATTTCAAATAAAAAAGCATCAGAATAAATTTATAAATGACTTTAAATAAGAGTTTTAACAGACAGAGAAATTTAAATTCAATTTTTTGTGATCTGCATGCAACAAAACAAAACATCTTTAGATACAGATTGTGAATTTCAAAAAACAATTACAAAACACAACACTTCAAATATTTTATAGTTATATTTAAATCATTTCACTTACCATTTAAAACATATAACAATATCAATTCAAAAATTACAATTACATTTTAATCACAAATTAAATACCCCATGTATAAATTTGGAAAACAATCAAAAGTAAGACTTGCCAAGGTGCATCATTTGCTTCAGGAGTTAGCCTATGCTACCATTAAAAAATCGGAATACGATTTTGGTATCCCCAATACTGGCGGTTTACGAACTGCCGAAATGCAGAAAGAGCTTTACGATAAAGGCTATTCTAAACTGGATGGATACAAAAAGAAAAGTTATCATCAAACAGGACTGGCTTTGGATATGGTGCCTTATATCGAAGGAAAATACACTTGGCAAAATAAAACAGCTTTTCTGCACATTGCCCGAACAGCTTTCGAAGTTTGGAATCAATTGGAAAATCATCAAGGTTTATTCTTGCATTGGGGTGGTTTTTGGCGTGCAAAAGATTTGAACGACAACAATCTGTTGGATTTGGATGATAAGTTGGGATGGGATTTACCGCATTTTGAATTAAGAAACAAAGCACAGGCAAATGCTATGGATATAGCAGAATTACTAGCAAATATTTAAAATCCAACATTCTTATGGAAAAATTTAAAACTGCATTGAATATTGTTATTGCAATACTGGTAGGTATTGTATTTGTACAGGCACAAATCACGAATCCTAAATTAAAGGATGCGATTACATCAATAGGCAAAATTAAAACAGAGCTAACAAGTTTACAGGCAGATTTAAGCAAAACAAGAACTTCAATAATCAGCTTAAAGAAAAAACTTACCAAAAGCGATAGCATATTTGATGCTCTGAATAAAGATCGGGACAAACTATGGAAAGCTGAAGAAAAAAGAAGAAGAATTCTCGAAAAGAAACTAAAAGAAATAGAAGATAAATTAGACAAAAGTAGACTAGAAAGAATCAGATTATTAGAACAGGCCAATTCGTTTAAAAAATAAAATTTAAACACATGAAATACATATTATTACTCACAATAGTATTATTTAGCTTTTCTGTTAAAGCTCAAATAAAATCAAAAGTCAATTTAATCCCCGAAAGGTACGCCGTGAATAAGGAAAAACCACTACAATTTACAGCCGGAGATACTTTAATTATTCAATGTGATACAGTTTTTGTCATTAACAAGATACGCTATCAGTTTTATCAGAAATTACATGACAACATTCTATCTGATTCATATATGGAATATGAAGATTATATAGCCACTCTTAAAAATGAACTTGCTGCCAGCCAATTGGCATATGATGAACTTAAAGCCAACTGCGACACAACTGCTGTATTGGCCAGAGAAACCATTACCAATTCCATTATTTCCCTGGACAGCCTGGAAAATAACCTGAAAGAAACAGAAGGTAAATTAAGCGAATCTATTAAGAAACTTGACGGCACCAAGGATTTGCTGGGAGAAATCAAAACGGATCAGAAAAAAGATCGGCTATTTTATAGTATTGGAGGTGTAGCAATAGGCATTTTAACCGGAATACTTGTTACAAATTAACAAGTAGAGTTGTTTGCACGCAACCCCAAGCCCATTTTTTCATCATTTAATTGATTGAGGCCTTTTAAGCAACAAAAACGCTTACTGTTTAGGTATTATTTTTGTGGTTTTTAGGCTGGTAACTCTAAAAA
>JAOARS010000253.1 GCA_025210415.1 Marinifilum sp.
AATGTTGTAAGTTCGAAATACACAATATACGTCTTCGGAAAAATAAAGTTTGTCATATTTACATTACAAGCTTAACTCGACGCTCGATAATTTGTTTTTCCTCGCGATCATGGCAAATTAGAAGCGGGCAAATATTTACCAAAGGAAAAAGCATAAATTTAAATTCAGTTGCTCGAATGACGTTATCTAATGTGCATGCCGAGCTGGAGAATATAATGTTCAACATCCTCCCTTTTGTCAAAAAGTTAACAAAAACCGAGGAATTCATGGGATTTAATTTCAATATAAGCTAACAGTCGAAGTCGCAATGACGTCCTTACATAGATATGTATTCAATATTCAAGATAGATTAATCACGAGCCAACTTAAACAAAAAAATATATGTTAAGAGGAAAACAACGAAATTAATGTTTAACTTATCAATAAAGTATCAAAACAAAGATAGGGAAAACGGAAAATGCCGTAGGAATTCAACTGAGGTTCTTAACTGAGTCATTGTTAAAAAGTTGGAACCTTTTGGGAGAATTACACCATGGTTTACAGATCGTTTCTTTCATTGGAAAAAACATTTACCCATAAACAGGCACGCGAGATGGAATTCTTTCCTGCAAGCTTATTTGACAAACCCGCAGATCGAAATATTTAGCTCACAATATAAAGTGCGTCATTAAACGGGAAGTCTTAGTAAGAGCAGGAGGAGTCAGAGTGACATGAGCAGAAATAGCTCTGAATGACTCACCTCTCACACCTGCCACGTTTGCCAACCGCAGTGACACAATACGGCATCTCTTATAAGACAGTGTTTACTCATGATGAGCTGTTATTTCGACTACACATCTCCACCTGGTGCTTGATGCTACCTCAATACTATCTTGACATTTTCCATAAGACTTGAGAACTGAAGACATCCGTTCTGGTGAAAAAATGAATGTTTCTTCCCTCGTTGTTTTTCTGTCATGGATTTCAATAATGCTTCGTCCAACGCACGCGGAGGGTGAGTTCGAGAATGTCCTTACATTTAAATTTATACCCTTTAATTCGCGTTTTATACTCTCCTACTTTGTGTACCCTGATACCCATCAGTTGCCTGGGTTGACATCCCGAACTCTGTGTCATAAGCGGGTTAGGTTTGTTGTTGGTTCTACTCTTCGACTTCTTCTACTCGTTTATTGGTTTTCTTCCGGGTACTCCGGTCTTCCTCTCTTCATAAAAGCCGACATTTTAAAATTCCAATTTGATCAAGAATCCGAGCGCAACGGGTTTTTCAGTCACAAGTCTGTAACGTGCTATCCTCCGTCTTAAAGAAAGTTGATTCAATACCCTCAATATTTTCATTCAGTCAGAATTCGCGAAGACCACAAAATTGTCATGTTAAAATTTTCTCGCGTAAAGCTGACGCGATATTTCATTAATCACTCACAAAAGTGGAAAAAAAGTATTCTGGGTAACATTTTTATCTCCTATCTGTCTCTCTTTCGAGTGTAATTCTGGCCCTTAATTGACGATGCGCTAAGAGTACAAAACTGGATAAGACCCATGCGAAAATATAAAAGGCGTTTTATGGGGTACTTATTTGGTTCAATCGTTTTGGATGATGATGATGATACTGATGCTGATAATTTGGGAAACTAATCTTCTCTTGCGATCTAGAAGTTGTAGTTCAGTCATTTTTGTCTTCCTTGTCTCTCTTGGAAGCCTTAGCATGCACTCTCGGTATTTTAATAAAGGATAATTCTTGCAATGTCAAAATACTGGAACAGGTCTTGAGATTAAAGAAAACCATTTTCAAGGAGATATCAAGTTCTTGATGCATCGCTGAGTTTTTCAGAACTAAAATTTAAAGAAATTTACCCGAATTTATGTGACTAAAGGTGCCGTTACATTTGGTAATTTTTCTCGCAATTTGTCTCCCGATTTTATTGCGCATCTACAAGGCAAGTTTCACTAGACGTTGGACGCTTTCTAGCACAGCTACATCCCTCAAATTTGGTCAATGGAATCCTTTGTCTAGTATCTCAACTTTGCTATTCATACATTGTTCAGAATTCCACTTTAAGAAAAATTTTTTGCCTTCCGATTCCCATACATGCACTGTAGTTTCTGGCGCGTGTTGCCTACCGGTCAAGATGGCTTCCAAATCAGTGATAGGGTCTATAGAATCGCTTTTCACACGATTGCTGACGCATTCTTCACATAACGCCGTGCGACAAAATGCTACATGCATAAATCCTTTAGCGACGCTACAGTCTAAAAATGATTCCTTGTCAACACAGAAACAGAGATGAAGGGATAGGGAATCTCAAATATTGCTTTATACTAGATGGGAAAAAAGGATCTGCAAAATGCGTGTCTACTTTATATTGGCCGAAAGAAGGATGATGCTACATTTTAAGTTCATAAAATGGGCAAGGTAGTTAATCCGACATTTATTGCTTTGCGGTTTGTGTGAACTTTGCGGACAATAATGTTGGCCGAATTTATACTAGAGACGAATTATCCTTCTGAGACGGATAGTTCATCTAGGTATAAATTCGGTGAGAAGACGAATTATGGAGCAGAATTCGTCTCTGGCTGATTCGTCTGTCAGCACGTCTTGAAGACGTGCTGACAGACGAATAATTCGTCTCTAAATTTATATCTAGACGAAAAACGAAGACGGTTTTTAATGTAGGGTTAGGTTTCTTGAACCTTGTTGTTTCCTTTGTAATTAAATCTTCAATTTTATCCAAGAATGAAATGAAAGCCGTGCGTCTTTTCTTGAACTCCGACCCCGACCAGTTTTGAGGGCCGTCCTCCCACCATTTCTTGCTTGTCATCTCATCTCTCCTTATTGTTTTCCTATCTTGGGCGGGATTGGCAAGAGAAAAGGGTAATATGAAGTTCATTAAGTTAAATTCCGGCACAGGCAAAAACACGAC
>JAOARS010000254.1 GCA_025210415.1 Marinifilum sp.
ATACCGATTGTATAATGAAATGAGCCTTATTTTCGTTTCACTCGAAAGGCTCAACCATTATTACATCGGCATGATACCAAATAATCAATATAGCTCACTTCATTTTTAAAATGGTATAAGATTCAAACTAAAAAATAACCACAAAGACAAACGAAGGAATTTCACAAAATAACACTAAGATCGATTGACTTTGCAGAACTCGTTATGATCTACCACAAGACATACAAAGAGGGACATAAAGATGAGTTAATCCAAACAAAAAATCTTTTATAATTTGTGAAAATTCATGTAATTTGTGGGTTACACAAATAATAAAAGGCATGAATATTCTTCAAATCATACCAGGCTCGGGTGGCAGTTTTTATTGTGGCAATTGCTTGCGCGATGATAAGTTTTATCTGGCAATGAAAAAACAAGGGCACCAAGTAACAAAACTACCCATGTATCTCCCACTTTTTTCCGACGAACATGATTTGAACGAAATTCCTGTTTTTTATGGTGCCATTAGCATTTATTTGAAACAACTCTACCCTATTTTTCAGAAAGCACCTGCATGGGTTGATAAAATTTTAAATTCGAAACCCATGTTAAAATTGGCAGCAAGTATGGCAGGATCTACCAATGCCAAAGGGCTTGAAGAAATGACCATATCGATGCTTATGGGAGAAGAAGGCAAACAAAAAGAAGAGCTGCACCGAATGGTTAGCTGGATGGCCGAACATTTACAACCTGATGTGATTCATTTATCGAATGCTCTTTTACTTGGCTTAGCACCAAAATTAAAAGAAGAATTTCCAAATGCTGTAATTGTTTGTTCTTTACAGGATGAAGATGTATGGGTTGATGCCATGAGCAATTCATTTAGAGATAAAATATGGCAGTTAATGAGTGAGAAATCTCAATCTGTCGATGGTTTTATTGCTGTTTCCAATTTTTATGCAAAAGTGTCGTTGAGGAAAATGGATATTCCTGAAAGCAAAGTATTCATTAATCATTTGGGCGTAGAACCAAATGATTACAGAGTTAAAGCATTTGATGATAAGCAAAGAAATATTGGATATATCTCAAGAATGTGCGAAGCAAATGGTTTTGATATCATGATTGATGCCTTTATTTTACTCAAACAAGAAAAAGAGTTCGAAGATGTCAAACTAATTTTAACAGGAGGATCAACTGGTGATGATAAAGCCATTTTAAAAGAAACGGAACGCAAATTAAAAAAAGCAAACCTTTGGCATGATGTTGAATTTCATGATGATTTTGATGGAATGGGCCGTCATGATTTCTTTGGCAAAGTACAAATGATTTCGGTACCAGTAAGAAATGGAGAAGCTTTTGGCCTGTACCTGCTTGAAAGTATGGCATCAGGAGTGCCTGTTGTGCAACCCAAACTGGGTGCTTTTCCCGAAATTGTTGCTAAATCAAAAGGTGGGTTCATTTTCGACAACAACAACAAAGAAGAACTATGCAATGCTTTAAAAGAGCTACTTCGCGATCAAGATAAACTGAAGCAATTATCAACCAGTTGCCGAACAGGAGTTGAGAATGAGTTCAACATCTTTAATCAAACCCGAAACCTTCTTACTATTTACAATCAACTAAATACAAATTAATTCTTTGAATTTAAAACTACTCAACTACAATACATTTATTATATTTATGCAAATCAAAAGCTGAAAGTATTTAGAGTTAAAAGTGCTTAAAGGTGAATAAATGCAGCTTACAATGTACCATTAACTCTAAGTTTTTTTAGGAATTTATAACACCATCTCCGGTAACGACCTTGATTGAAATTATTTATAAATATCTCACAATACAATGTGATATAAATAGTATAAATTAAAATTCTATACAAATGAGCAGAGTAAGACTTGAAATTGATGGAATTCGAATCTATCGCCCAAAAAAGAATTGGAAATTGTATTTTATTGTTGTGGCTGATCATCCCACCGAAAAGGATAAAATGATTGTTAGCACCATTCCACAGGAACCGTTTAAATTAAGCAAGCGTCACGAAAATGAATATTTTTTTGATACGGATCAGCAAGGATCTGAAGGCTTGTATATTCTAAGCAGAGAAATGCCAAAAGATAGGGAATTGAATGTACACATTTATTTGCGCCACACACGCAAATCGAATCGTAATTTGGGCGAAATACTATCTGATATTGAAAATGGTATAGCTGGTGAAGCTTTCGGAATTGTTACCGATATTGTTGGAGCTGCAACTGTACCCTGGTTGGTAATTTCAAAAAAAGCTGTTTCTCTGGTTGGGAAAATCCTGAAAGATATTCCTGACAGGGATTTTGGATTTGTAAGTGCTTTTGAACGCTTTGGTGATGAATTTGAAACCCAAACCGAAATAGACAGAGAAAAAGACTTTACAGGAGATGCATCGCTAATTTATAGCTGGTCGATGGAAGAATAATACCGATTAGTTACTTATTTCACTTTTCCGAAAATAAATCGAGACAGGTTGTTTATAATTGAGTGTAAGCAATCTATCGGCATTATACGTGTGAATAATTTAGCATATAAAACCATATAAATTGTTCTAGTAGTAATAAAATTCCACGCCAAAAACACAAAGCATTTTAACTAATTTAATTATTAATGCTTTGTGTTCTTTTTATAATCAATATTAACGCGTTTAGCGTAAAAACCTGTTTCTTTAATTTAATGATATAAAAAACGTTTTATTTTGTGTGTTGCTGTTTTTTGAAAAGGATCGGCATGGGCTACTATCATTTGTACCTGCGAGAATTTGTTTACACGAGAATTCACATAAATTTGTAATTCTTCTATCAATTCATCAACAGTATGATCTACATAATCTTCAACCTCTTTTTTCAGATGTTTGTATTGCTGCTCAAGTTCTTCATAATTAAAATGTACCATAGCAACCAACTTCCCCTTTTTTTCAACTACTATCGACTCAACCACATGCTTAAAATTGTTGATAACCGACTCAATTTCTTCAGGATAAATATTCTCACCACTGGCCCCTACAATCATATTTTTTAGCCTTCCTTCAATGTACAGGTAATTGTCTTTATCCATTTTGGCTAAATCACCTGTCTTAAACCATCCATCTTTCGTTAACACCTCTTTGGTTTTCTCTGGTTCTTTATAATATCCCAACATTACATTATCACCTTTTGCCCAAACTTCGCCAATTTGAGTTACAGGATCAGGATTATGAATTTTTAGTTTCATTCCCATTAATGCCGGCCCTGTTGACTGATATTTCGTTTTTGATGGCCTGATACCTGCCAATAACGGAGCTGTTTCTGTTAATCCATATCCAATTGCATATGGAAATTTAGCTTCGCGCAAAAACCTCTCTACATTCGAATTCAATTTTGCTCCACCAATTCCAAAAAAGGTCAACTCTCCGCCAAAAGTCTGCATTAATTTCTTTCCTGCTATTGCATTCAATCTTTTTCTGAAAAATGGAAGTTTATACAAAAACTTTGTTGTTAATTTTGAATTTATCGAAGGAAGCACCTTTCCCTGGTAAATTTTCTCAATGATTAGCGGAACAGAAAACATCACCGTTGGCTTCACCTCTTTTAATGCTGATATTAATAAAGAAGGAACTGGCGTTTTTCCCAAATAGTAAATGCAAGATCCTGCTATCATAGGAATTACAAAGCCCAATGTATTCTCGTAGGTATGCGATAATGGAAGAATTGATAGAAATCGATCCGTTTCATCAATTGGGTGAATTGTTTTGGCTCTTACCGCATTCGAACAAATGTTTTTATGCGACAACATTACCCCTTTTGAGTTTCCGGTTGTACCTGATGTGTAAATAATAGCAGCCAGGTTATTTTCTTCAACCTTGTAATTCATTTCTGATTGGATAGAAGCATCAAATTTAATACCTGATTCTCCTATAATTGAATAATCTTCAATGGCAATTTTATATTGAAGGTTTTCAGAATTTATTTTTTCCAACTTTGGAAGTAACCCTTTAGAAACCAATATAGTTTTTGCTTCTGAGTGTATAAGGATATTTTCAATTTCGCTAACACTAAAATCAGGTAACATAGGCACAACAACAGCTCCCATAAAAACAGTTGCATAGTAAGCCATTCCCCAATTTGGCATATTGGTACTTAAAAGCGCTACTTTATCGCCTGGCTTTATTCCAATTTCTTCATAAAATGCTATTAGTGATTTAATTGTAGAATCAACCTCTTTGTAGGTTAAAGGATCATGTCCGACCAATGCCATTGCATTACATTTTCCAAATTTATGAAGCGTATTTTCGAATAAAGAAGGAAATGTAAACTTATTATTGTTTTCCATTTTTTTAGTTTAAGCTTTGAGCAATTCTTACAGCTGTGAATAAGTCTTTTAATTTTTGCTCCATTGCAAGTTATAAAAAATATAACATGAGTTCTATTTTTAAGATTTTAAGCTCGGTTTAAAATTAACTTTTCTCTTGTCAAATTTAGGCTTCGCTTTCCTTAAACATTTAATCAACAATCTATTTTAATAATAACAATTTTGATTGCGTAAATCTTGAAATTATTCTTTTTTTAATACATTTATTGCTCTAATCGAAAACAACACACAATACGAGCACTAAAAAAATTATCTGTAATTCTTCAGATAATTTAATTTATCTGTGAGTGACTAACAGTCGTTAAATTAT
The DNA here is from genome assembly GCA_025210415.1 of Marinifilum sp. Lineage (GTDB taxonomy): Bacteria > Bacteroidota > Bacteroidia > Bacteroidales > Marinifilaceae > Marinifilum. The sequence continues at coordinate 4,664 of JAOARS010000254.1, forward strand.
GAAACGTCGTCAATTTTTATCAGTATCAGCATTAACAACCACAATGTTGGCAGGCTTTGGAATAACAGCCTGCAACAATAGCAATACAGAAAAGAAAAAAACAGAACAGCCAAACTTCAATGATTTTCCATTTAATGAAAAAAGCATTTCTGAACTTCAACAGTTGATGAAAAATGGTGAACTTACCTGCGAAGAGTTGGTTATTGCTTATCTGGACAGAATTGAAAGGATTGATAAAAACGGACCTGGATTAAATGCGGTTATTGATATTAATCCGGATGCTTTACCGCTTGCAAGACAGTTAGATGAAGAAAGAAAAAACGGAAATCTCAGGGGTAATTTACATGGTATTCCCATCATGCTAAAGGATAATATTGATACTGCTGATAAAATGATGACAACTGCCGGTTCTTTTGCTCTGGAAGGCAATTTTGCTGCTGAAGATGCTTTTATTGTGAAACAGCTTAGAAAATCGGGAGCTTTAATATTGGGTAAAACCAATTTAAGTGAATGGGCCAACTTTAGAAGCACGCGCTCATCAAGTGGCTGGAGTGGCAGAGGAGGTCAAACACATAATCCGTATGTAATCGACCGTTCTCCTTGCGGATCAAGTTCCGGTTCTGGTGTAGCTGTTGCTGCCAATTTATGTGTTGCAGCTGTTGGTACCGAAACAGATGGTTCAATTGTGTGTCCTTCATCTCATAATGGTATTGTTGGCATTAAACCTACTTTAGGAATGGTAAGCAGATCAGGAATTATTCCAATTGCTCATTCGCAGGATACAGCAGGGCCAATGACAAAAACAGTACGCGATGCAGCCCTATTGCTGGAATCTTTGATTGGTACCGATGAAAATGATAAAATCACGATGAACAACAATAACCAAATAAACAATTACACTGAAAACTTGAAAAAAGATGCTTTAAAAGGGAAGCACATTGGTATTGTTCGTAAGCTTATGGGATTCCACTCCGAGGTTGATAAAATCATGGAACAAGCCATTGAAGATATTAAACTTGCAGGAGCTGAAGTAGTCGATGTAGAACTTGAAAATCTTAATAAATATGGCAATGAGGAATATGAAGTACTACTTTACGAATTTAAACATGGCTTAAACAAATATTTGAGTAATTGTAAATTTCCAATTGTTAAAAATCTGGATGATATCATCAAATTCAACGAGCAATATCGAGATCTTGAAATGCCTTGGTTTGGACAGGAAATTTTTAAAAAAGCCAATAAAAAAGGTGGTTTAAATGAAAAAGAATATCTGGAAGCACTGACCAAGTGTAAGAAGCTATCCGGCGAGCAAGGAATTGATTTTACACTAAAAAAATACAAGGTAGATGCTCTTATGGCACCAACCAATGGCCCGGCATGGAATATTGATTTGATTAACGGAGACAACTATGGTGGAGGAAGTAGTCAGCCTGCTGCTGTTTCGGGATATCCTAATATTACGGTACCTGCAGGATTTATTCATAGTCTTCCTATTGGAATTTCGTTCTTTGCTGAAGCTTTTTCGGAACAAAAATTGATTCAGTTGGCTTATTCTTATGAGCAGAATACAATGCATCGAAAACCGCCTGAATTTTATTCTACCATTATGCAATAAAGTAATACGAAAATTAAAAGAGGAAATAATC
>JAOARS010000255.1 GCA_025210415.1 Marinifilum sp.
CGGTCATCAGGTTTAATTTGTGCACCATGTGCTCCCATAACCCCATATCCGGCAGTGATTACATGAAAAAACTCACCTCTTGGGGTAGCTTTTAGAACATCGGTAATTAAACTTTTGGGTGCATACGGATACTTACCGCTTGTGTATAAAAATCCTTTACCATCGCCTTTTTCGCCATGACAATTGATGCAAAAAATTGCAAACAATTCCTTACCTCTTTCAACATCATTCATCGTCATTTCGGTCATGTTAATGATATTCTGTCCTGCCCAGGTTCTGTTCTCGGGCGTTTTCTCAAAATCATAAGGAATCATTTCTCTTGGGATAGTTCCTTCGGCTGGCAGCCTTAATGTTTTTCCATCCACAAAATTCGGATTGGAAGAATAGGTTTCATAAGCTCTTGATTCTTGCATATCCGGAAAGTAAGAATATCCGGGGTGATTGTTATCCTTATCACAAGAAGTGATTACACTTGCCAACAGAAGCACAAAAATCGATATGTATGTATTTTTTCTCATAATCAATTCATTAAAGTGATAAAATCAGGTTTCGTAATGGAAACTTTCTTTGAGCAAAGGATCGTTTTTAACCAGTAATGGCGTTTTGGCCAATGATGCAAATACAACATACAGAAATACGCCCAAATACAAGGCCACAAATCCTATTTCGGTTAATCCGATTTGAGCCGTTTTTCCAACTGTTCCAGGTATTACAAGCATATAAACATTTAACCAATGTCCTATAAGTACTATTACGGCAACAAAGCATAACCATTTTAAATTTCGTTTCGAATCTCTGGTCATTAAAGTCAAAAACGGGAACAAGAAATTTATTACCAAAACAGTAAAGAACAATACCGTATGATCCTTTAAGCGAGGAGCAAAATAGATTGTTTCTTCAGGAATATGACTGTACCATATCAACAGGTACTGAGAGAACCACAGGTACATCCAGAAAATACTGAAAGCAAACAGGTATTTACCCATATCGTGAATGTGTTCCTTGTTGATGTATTCCAAATGTCCTTGCGATTTTAAGAAAGCAATCAGCAATATTATTGTGGCGATTCCGCACACAAACATTCCTATAAAAATGAACCAACCAAACAGTGTACTAAACCAATGTGCATCAATGGACATGATCCAATCCCAACTCATGGTTGAGCTTGTAATGGCAAAAAATATCATGAATAACGCAGCCAAAATTTTTCCTCTGTTGTGATATTTCAAATCCGGATTCAAGTCCTGATCCAAGGTGTTTTTTCTCAGCAAATAGGTTAATCCTATCCATCCAATAAAATAGAGAGCCATTCGTGCAAAAAAGAATGGGACATTCAAATAGGCTGCCTTACCTTCCAATATAGGATCGTGCAAGCCTTCGTGCGACCAATGATACAAGTCGTGCATCCCAAAATAGATTAGAAACATTAATGCTGCCGATATGGGTAAGAACTTGGTTAAAGCTTCAGGAATTCGTTTTAAGGCTGTGTACCAACCTGCATATGCAATTTTGTGAAGAGCCAAAAACACTCCTCCAAAAAGAGCAATAAATAAGAAATACAGATTGTTGATCAGAACGTTGGCCCATAGTTCTTGCCTGTTTGGTGATTCAATAAAATGACCCAAAATCAGCAAGAGAACCCCAAAGCCCGCTATGGATAAAATTCCATATTGTGTTTTTCTTTTTAAAGTATATTTGTCATCCATCTCTGTGTGATTTTGAAGGTTATTTTTCAATCTCTTTCACTTTTATTTCCCGGGCTTCTTGCTTTGTCAGGATTTCTTTCACCAAATCATCCTGATTTCCGGCCTCATCTAAATCAACAATAATCATGAACCGATCATCGGTAATTCTCTCATTGTGGATAGGGTTATTGGCTCCGGGACCTAATTTCGAACGAATCAGGAAAGCGAAAACCATCCCAAATGCGGCAAACAATACAGTTATCTCAAATGTAATTGGGATAAAGGAAGGAATTGCAAAATGTGGTTTTCCCCCTATAAACAAAGGATAATCGATTATAAATGCCCAGGCCTGAAAACCAAATGCGATAACACAACCAATTGCACCTGCAATAAAACCTACAGTTGGTATTCTGGAACGCTTGTAACCTAATATTGGATCTAATCCGTGAATAGGAAAAGGTGTTAATACATCTTGTATGGAAACCTGCTTTTCTTTTAAGTCTTTTGTTGCTCTTAAAAGATTCTCTTCATCCTCGAAATATGCTGAAATGTATCTCCTCATGTCTCTAGTGTTTATCAGATTTATCTTTCTTGTCTCCTGAACTCTTTAATACACTCTTCACTTCGGCAATGGCAATCACCGGGAATACTCTTATGAATAAAAGAAAACAGGTAAAGAACAAACCAAGTGTTCCTATAAAAATCCCAACTTCTACCATTGTTGGTTCGTACATCGACCAGCTTGATGGTAAATAATCGCGGTGAAGAGAGGTTACAATAATTACAAATCGTTCGAACCACATCCCGATATTAATGAATATGGATAGAATGAAAGTAAATACCAGATTGCGTCTTAGTTTCTTAAACCATAACAGTTGTGGCGAAATTACATTGCATGTCATCATAATCCAGTAGGCCCACCAATATGGCCCGGTTGCCCTGTTTAGGAAAGCATATTGCTCATATTCTACTCCCGAGTACCAAGCAATAAACAGCTCGGTGATGTATGCAATACCCACAATGGAACCTGTTGCAATAATGATTTTGTTCATCGATTCGATATGACCGATGGTGATGTAGTTTTCCAGGTTTAATACTTTTCTGGTGATTATGAGTAAGGTTAATACCATTGCAAAACCAGAGAAGATGGCCCCTGCAACAAAATAGGGCGGGAATATGGTTGTATGCCAACCGGGTATCACCGAGGTGGCAAAGTCGGTACTAACGATACTATGTACAGAAAGAACAAGAGGAGCTGCCAAACCTGCTAAAATCAAACTAATTGATTCATGACGTTGCCAATGTTTTGCAGATCCTGTCCAGCCAAAACTCAACAAACCATAAATCCATTTCTTAAATTTGGATTTCATTCTGTCGCGGATGGTTCCGATATCAGGAATTAAACCAACATACCAGAACAGTAGGGATACCGTAAAGTAGGTGCTAATTGCAAATACATCCCACAAAAGTGGTGAGTTAAAGTTCACCCATAACCCTCTGGTATTTGGATATGGAAATACAAAAAATCCCAGTAATGGCCTTCCCATATGAATTAAAGGAAACAATCCGGCACACATTACTGCAAATAAGGTCATTGCTTCGGCTGAACGATTGATACTGGTTCTCCATTTCTGACGAAACAAAAGCAATATTGCAGAAATAAAGGTTCCGGCATGGCCAATACCAACCCACCATACAAAGTTGGTGATTCCCCATCCCCAACCAATGGTTCTGTTTAAGCCCCAGGTTCCGATTCCTTCCCAAATTGTGTATCCCATCATTGCCAAACCGAGCAATAAGGCAGAAACCGTTAAGGTAATTCCTGCATACCATGCTTTACCTGGTTTGCCTTCGATAGGAGCGGCAATTTCATCCGTTATTTTTTTGTAGGTCTTGTTCCCCGTTACGAGGGGTTCTCTTATAGGCGACACATACATAGGCGTGGATTTATGAGTGGTTCATTTTTTTATTTCTAATCTTAGTCAAATAGCTTACCGATGGTAAGGTGTGAATCTCTTCAAGCAAATGATAGTTTCTCTTACTCGAAGTTTCTTTTACCAATTTGCTTTCCTTGTCGTTTAAATCACCAAATATGATTGCTCCCGAAGGACAGGCTTGCTGACAAGCGGTTTTGATTTCTCCATCCTTCACTTTTCTGCCTTCAATCTTGGCATTTAATTTTCCTTCCTGAATTCTTTGAACACATAGCGAGCATTTCTCAATAACACCTTTGGCTCTAATTGTTACATCAGGATTCAATACCATTCGTTTCAAGTCGATGGTCATTTCGGCCACATCGTGCAAGTTGTTTGGAATGGAATCGGCTTTTGTGTAATCATACCAATTGAATCGCCGAACTTTGTATGGACAATTGTTGCCGCAATACCTGGTACCGATACAACGGTTGTATGCCATTTGATTTAATCCCTCGCTACTGTGATTGGTAGCAGCCACCGGACAAACATTCTCGCAAGGTGCATTATCGCAATGCTGACACATTACAGGTTGGAAGGATACATCAGGATTGAATTCATCTCCCGAGAAATACCTGTCGATTCGAATCCACGACATCTCGTGGGCTCGCATAACTTCTTTCTTACCAACTACAGGAACGTTGTTTTCCGACTGACAAGCAATGGAACAAGCTCCACATCCTACACAGGAGTTTAAATCAACCACTAATCCCCAATGGTGATTCGGGAATTTTGGTTTTTCGTAAATGTTTGCATTTTCGTAAGCATGATGCGATTCATTTCCTGCCGATGGGTTCTTTTTATATTCTTCCAATCCGGCTTCTCGAACAATAGCTCTACCTTCCATCGAATGGTGAGTTTGAGTCATGGCCAAATCATACGTTTCTCCTGTTTTTGTCAACTTCACATCTCCAATAAAATCATCGCCGGTTTTCAGTAAGTAATTTACATTTACACCAACATTTTTGCCTACAATGCCACAAACCTGACGACCGTAACCTGATGCTACTGCTACAGTATTATATGCTTGTCCTGGTAGTACATAAACAGGAAGTTTCAGCTTTGAGTTTATTTCAACCACATTGCCTGTTTCCAGCATCAACTTTTCTGCTTGTTTTGGCGAAATGCACAAATAATTGTCCCAACAAATTTTCGTTATCGGATCTGGCATTTCTTGCAACCAAGGATTATTTGCCATTTTTCCATCGCCAATTGCTACAGATTCATAAACTTGTAACTCTAATCCTTCAAGTTTTTTTATGCTTGTAAGTTTATTAACAATGCTGTTGATATCTGCTATTGTAAGTTTGACATCGGAAGTCGATTTCACATTAGGTTCAAAAATTCCTTTTTGCAAGGTATGGTTCCAAAAAGTTGTAAAGTTTGGATAAGCGGCCTGCATTGGGTACATCTTCTTTTCCCAATGGTTTTTTATGAAATTGAGATAGTTGGTATCCTCTCCCATCCAGCTTAATAGCGTTGATTGAAATTGCCTTGTATCAAACAATGGTCGAATTCCGGGTTGCATTAAGCTATATCTATTCGTTTTGGGTTCAAAATCATTCCAGCTTTCTAAAAAATGATTGTCAGGAGCAACAAATTTCATTAAAGAGCTTGTTTCGTTAGGAACTTCATCAAAAGCAATGGTAAATCCTATTTTCTTCAAAACAGAAGCAAATTCATCGCCATTGTAATGATCAAACACGGGGTTTACACCATAGGTCAATAATCCTTTTAGCTTACCGGATTTCATATCTTCAAGCAGGTTTTCCATATCAGAATCAACTGCTTTAGAGGTATACAACTGTTTGTCTATTCTTAAAGTAGATCCATAGTTTTTCAGCTCGTAATTGATGGCATTAACAATGATTTGTGTATTCAAATCATTTGATCCTGAAACCACAAGCGATTTGCCTTTATGAGCCCACAAATCTTTAGCTATGTTTTGAATATCTGCGGAAGCTTTAGGAATTGAATAAGTATCTTTTTCTGCCAATTTTAATACCTCATTATAAAGCTGTGCAACTAACAGCTTCTGTTCCGAAGGTTTTACCGGAATTCTCTTATCGGCATTACTTCCTGTAAGCGATAACCTGGATTCTATTTGAGTATGATGAGACATGGAAGTATTCCCATCACTCAACTTCCTCTTCTTAGTATATTGTCTGATGTGCTCAATTGGCATTAACCAGGTTCCAAGAAAATCAGCATCAAAACTTACAATCCTATCCGCATAATCGAATCGGTAGTCAGAAATACCCGCCTTACCAAAGCACATTTCGTTTGCTTTAATCAAGGCTGCATAAGATTTACTATCGTATTGTATCCATTTTACATTCGGATATTTAGCAATAAACCTCTTAATGACATTTTCTGTGCTTGGACTATAAATGCTGGAAGTTAAAAGCACAACTTGTTCACTAGAATTTTTAAGACGATTTAGTTCCTTTACAACCGTTTCGTCAAGCTCCTGCCATGATAACTTTTCTTTGCCTTTTACAGGATTCTTATAACGACTCGTATCATATAAATCTAAAACTGAGGCTTGCACTCGGGAACTGGTTCCTCCGTGAGTAAGCGTAGATAAATCATTACCCTCAATCTTTATTGGCCTACCTTCGCGGGTTTTAATTAATATGCTGCAAAAATCACTTCCTTTTGCAAAGCTTGATGCATAATAATTTGCTTTTCCGGGAGTTACTTCCTCTGGTTTAATCAAATAAGGAATGGCTTTTTGTACCGAATTCTCACAGCTAGCAACAACTGTACCAATGGCAAGGCTGTATCCACAAAGTTTCAAAAAATCACGGCGGTTGCTTTTGGAATCTTTTTCGTTTTTATCGAATATATCTAAAATCTGCTCCAAATTGCCTTTAGGTATTGATTTATCTGGAACAGAGTTATCTCCATTTCTAAGTTCAGTAAGGCTTTTCCAATATTTCTTCATAGGTAAAAGGTTATCAAGTGATACAAATTAGATGATTAGATTGGTGTTTACACGCTATCAATAATGACAACGAGCACACTCCCTTCCACCAATATCCGTTACTCTAACACTATCTATTGCTCCAGAAGTAAGTTTTTCGTGTAGCTTTTTAAATGATTCAGAATAGTATCTGTTTTCACGAAAATCAACTGTTGTTTTATCATGGCAATCTAAACACCAACCCATCGATAGATCTTCAACTTGTTTTACCACGTGCATTTCTTCAACAACACCATGACATTCCTGGCAATCTCTTTTTCCTACATTGGCATGTTGTGCATGGCTAAAGAATACATGGTCGGGCAGCTGATGAATTCTCACCCACTCTACAGGTGTATTGTTTTCAATAGCTGCATGAATCTTGTTGATTTCGAATTTTCCTGAGTTGGTTCCTTCCCGAACAATCACGTGGCAATTCAAACACAAATTAACGTGCGGAATTCCTGCTGATTTACTATCATCAACTGTAGTATGGCAATAACGACAATCAATCTTATTATCGGTTGCATGTATTTTATGCGAGAATTTAATGGGTTGAATGGGCGCATAGTTTTGTTTACGCCCCAAAGCCATAGCTCCTTCGGCAAGCATTTGAATCTGATAACCAAATGCAAATACAAAAATCAATATTGGTATTATTTTATATTTGATTTTTTTGGTGAAGAACAAATCAACCAAAGCCAAAGTAATTAAGGCTCCTAAAAAGAAAAATACAATCAGATTGTTGACTTTAGGTTTTGTTTCATAAAGAACTCCGGTATTTAATTCTTGCAAGTAGGATTTTATATAGCCTAATTCCTCATCAGAGAATGAATAGTTTTGATGAGATTCTTCCATTTTTTTGCCCAATGGAGACATTAATACTGATCGAAACTCGGCAATGGATTTATTGGCAAAAGTTCCTGCAATATCTTTAGCCGAGGGATTCCAGTTTAAGGTGTCGATATAATCGATATTGTGGCATGAAACACAAGATTGCCACTCAACGGGAGTTCTGGTTAATCCTTTAAACAATCTCTCGCCTCTTTTCTCATTATTAAAAAAATAATCGAAATGATTTGAATGATCTTCTTTTGTTGTTGAATCGGCTTCACTTGCAATTACAATACATGGGGCAATCAGCAAAATAAATAACAACAAGGTACTTGTTAATCTGTAGGGTTTACTCATAGGTCAGGCATTTTTTACAGATAAGGTTATATAATAGCAATACACAATCGTGCAATGTCAAACTGACTGTTTCTACACTCTTCTCCCCTACTAGTCATCACTATTTCAAGAAACAATCGAAGCGAATCGTTTTGCCAAAAAAGATTCGCTCTCTATCAAATATAACAATTTAAACTATTTAATCACAGCCTTTTCACATAACAAAGCGCAATAATTAGCATTTTAATAAAAGACTTTCCTGTCTTCTATTAGTATTTACTATGAGTAAATGGATTTCAAAAAAATTAGAAAAAACAAGTTTCTAAATAATTTTCCTATTAATAAAGCAGAATTAACTCTTTCGTTTAATTCGTAATTTTTGCCCCACCTTTAAGCTTCTGGCATCTTTTATATTATTCAACTTCATGATATCATAGTTCGACACGCCTGGAAATTTCTTGGCAATAGTCCAGAAATTGTCGCCTCTTCGTACGGTATAATAAACATACGATCCATCGTATTTGGGTGCAACAGTATTTTTCGTAACTGTTTTTGTTGTACCAACAGTTTTGCCCAAGGTGGCTTGCTTTTGCGCATAGCTCATTTGGTTAAAATCTTTATAGTAACCTGCTTTGGATTTTGGTACATATACAACAAGTTTTTGCCCTACTTTAATTAAGTTCCTTCTAATGTTATTCCAGTAGCGCAAATCAGAAGTTCTTACATGAAACCATGAAGCAATTAATCCAACTGCATCGCCAGGTTTTACCTTGTAATATACCTTAGCTTTGTTTTTGGGTGTTACATGAGCAAATTTCTGATACCTGTCTCTTGGGTTAACAACTTTATCTTTCTGACTGAAATAATATTCTTTTTTGTAGGAGAAAATTGAATCTTGCAAATCGATAAATTTCGATGTTAATTCTAAAGGAAGCTTTAATGCATAAGCTTTATCTCCTGGTAAAATATCGGCCCTGTACTGAGGGTTTAAATCTCTTAACTGTTCTTTTGGAATATTAATAACCTTTGCAACCTGATCAAAATGTAAAGTTTCATCAATCATTAAAGTATCACAAGCAATAGGGAAGTTTGATTTCTTTGGATAAAGATTGTGTTCTTTGTGGTGGTTAAAAGTGTAAATTGCTGCTATAAAAGCAGGAACGTATCCTCTTGTTTCGCGAGGTAACCTATAATAGATATCCCAATAATTTCTTTTGCCACCACTACGACGAATTGCCTTATTCACATTTCCGGGGCCACAGTTGTAAGCAGCAATAACCAAATGCCAATTGCCGTATACTTTATACATGTCTTTTAAGTACTTAACTGCTGCATAACTCGATTTAACCGGATCTCTCCTTTCATCAACAAACGAGTTGATATTCAATTTATACATGCGACCGGTTCCGTACATAAACTGCCATAAGCCACTTGCACCTGCTCGCGATAAAGC
>JAOARS010000256.1 GCA_025210415.1 Marinifilum sp.
ATAACAAGTCCTGGTTGGGCAACAAGTGCAATTCTAAATTTAATTATTATATCAATCGTGCTTTTTGTGTTTTCTTTCCTTATTGGTTTGGTTATTCTAAATCAACGAAATCTTGGAGTATTAAACAATTCGAGTACAATTTATAAAAACTTTATCGAAACAACTGATAAGCAATAAGTTATTTAACACAAGCTCAAGAACAACTTGTTACAAAATCACATCTCAAAGATGTTAACAAAGTATTGTTACGTTAAATTCATGTTATTTAAACAATCCGCGTTGTAATTTTGTACGATGATTCAGTTTTAATACAAAATCGATTACAGGCATGGCTAAAAATTGCGATCCGTAATTTGTATTTAGGTAATACAATTTGTATCCTCCTGATATGGAAAATCTACTATCGCGATGCCAATGAATCTTTCCTTGGCTCTCAACAGCCCATTCTCCATTAAAATCGATGTTGTAGTAATCTGCTTGAATTGAAAAATTAAAGTTCTGATATGCATTTCCTGCAAATTCCAATCCGGTAAAATATAGTTTCTGATTGTTGTAGTAGGATGCAGTGCGATGGTATAAGAAATGATAATCGACAAGCGGAAGTTTATCCTCGCCTGATTTTACAGAGAAGTCGAAACCAAGGCGAGCTGTTAAAATCAAATCGGGTATGCGAATAAAGCAATCTTCGGGTTGAGGATTAAGTATTCGACTTACTATCAATTCATTTCTAAAGGTAAATATGTGAGGAATATCGGCCGATTTAGGAATCTGATCCTGAAAGCCACTACTTTTAGCCCATTTTAGCCCCAAAGTAGGATAATAAAATGTGTGCTGGCTAGATAAAATGGTATTTTTTCCAAACCATTGATGCTTAAAACCAATGTTAGGAGCAAGAGGAAATAAAAGTAAGTCAGAACTAATTTCTGTATTTGGATAATTTCCATACCTGCTTTTTGCCAATGCACTTAAATGAATTTCACCCATTGGAACCACCTTAGCTCCTCTATCGGTCCAACTGCTATAATAATCAATTCGTTTTCCTGGTACAGGCGATTGAGCTTTTAACCCAAATACAAATAAAATACCTAATAGTAATAAACCAATTAACTTTTTCATTGTTTAGAAATATGAATTAGAAATTCTTACATCGAGTGATTTTTATAATAAAGCGTAATAAACTGCAATTTATTATCTATTGCCAATATTTTAAGCAAATTTGCCAAAATCCTTTCAAGAATACCATTTACCGATAAAATTGAAAAGGTTACCTAATTAATGGTTTTTAAGGATTATTCAAGTTCTATTTTTATAATGCAAAATAAATCTTGACCACTGAAAACCATGTGTTAACAAAATTTAACTTTAAGCACAGGAAACTTTAAGAACTTTTATAGTTTCCAAAGTTTTTCCTGATTATATTTGCAGCATGAAAAATCAGAAAGAAGATATTATTGAGGTTTGTTGGGAGTTGTTTTTTCAATTCGGAATAAAAAGCGTAACAATGGATGACATTGCCAATAAACTTGGCATTTCTAAAAAAACCATTTACCAACATTTTAAGAATAAAACCGATTTGGTTGAACAAGCCTTAGAGTGGCAAATTAACCATCCTTTATTTTCATTTATGTCTGAGGATGTTAGTCATTTAAATGCAATAGATCAGTACATAGAGTTTTACAGGTTTATTGTAAATCAGATATCAAATTCATGTGAATCTATGCGGTACGATTTGCGAAAGTATTATCCGAAATTGTCGAATAAATTTCACTTGACTAAGCTTACAAAGTTTCAGAATGAGCTTTCGCAAAACTTACAACAAGGAATACAGGAAGGATTGTTCAGGCCAGAAATTAATATTGAATACATCAGTAAAACAATGGCAAAGATATACCTGAACATGGCCGAAGCCGATGATGTAATTCTTGAAAAAGAAGATTTTTCAAATGTTGAATATCATAAAGAGTTGGTACAGTATCATCTGCATGGTGTAAGTACACAAAAAGGAAAAGAATATTTTAAAAATAAATTTAAATAGATCAGAAATAATGAAAAACATCCTACTATCATTTGTAGTGATTTTTCTTGTTTTCAGTTATCCCACACAAGCTCAAACTGAGGACAAAATTAATTTCACTTTAACTGAAGCACAACAGTATGCTTTAGAAAACTCATATACGGTAAAGGGAACCGATTATGATTTACAAGTAGCGAAGAAAAGAGTTTGGGAAGCCATTGCTGATGGTTTGCCTCAAGTCGATTTTTCTATGGATTACAATAACAATTTAGATGTTGCTGTATCCTTGCTACCTGCCGAATTTTTTGGTGGTGAGCCCGGAACATACACTCCGATTAAATTTGGTCAACAATATGCAAGTTCAGCTACATTAAGTGTCAGTCAGAAAATTTTCGACGGCTCTTATATAGTAGGAACAATGGCTGCTCGCGTTTTTGTTCAATTATCGAAAGATCAGAAAGAAAAAACAAAAATTGAAATTAAAGATATCGTTGCACAAGCTTATTATACTGTTTTGGTTGCTAAAGACAATTACAAAACTGTAAAAGAAAATTTAACTATCAACGAAAAATTACTAGCTGAAACTGAAGCATATTGGGAAAATGGTTTCAGAGAAGAACTGGATGTAGATCAAATTCGATTGAATCTGAACAGAAATAAAACTCAATTGTCTGATGCAAAGAGAGCCATTACAACCTCTCTAACATTGCTAAAGTATACTATGGGAATGGATATCGACAAACAAATTGAATTAAGCAACAAGCTTGAAAATTTGGTTGATCCTATTCGATCTACAACCCCGGAAGTAAAAAGTTACGATGCTGCTAGTCATATTGATTATCGAATTCTTGAAACTCAACTTAAAGCACAGAATTTGGTTATTAAAAATGAGCAGGCACAATATCTACCAAACATTTCTGCTTTCTACAGATATGGCAAAAATACCAGTACCGATTTCAGAAACGTATTTAAATCAGAAGTTCCTTGGTTTAAATCTTCGGTAATTGGTTTGCAATTAAATATGCCAATTTTTTCTGCCGGTAAAAGAAGATCGAAAGTAAAGCAGCAAAGAATCGAATATATGAAAATTGAAAATAATATGGCTGAAGCTGAACAGAATCTGAAAAAGGAACTCAGCTTATCATTTTCGAACTTGCTAAATGCTCAGGAAACATACGAAAATAACCTTGAGGCAGTGAAAATCGCCAAAAGAATTTACGACAGAACCATTGTAAAATTTAACGAAGGAATTTCTACAAGCACCGAATTATCTGAAAACGAAAAACAATATCTCGATGCTCATTCGAATTATATCAACTCAACATTAAGCTTGTTGAATACGAAAATTGCTTTCGATAAAGCTCTTGGTAAATTATAATTAAAAAACATTCTACAAAAACCATAAACAGATGAAACGAACATGAATTTTAATATTCTAAGATAAATACAAAAGAATGATTAAAATTCATCGAGAGTTACATGTGACAAATAAAAATAAATTTTAAACACATGAAAAAAATATTAATTGCAGCAATAATTCCACTACTATTCTCATGTTCTGCCAAAGATGCAGAAAAGGGATTGAGTAAGGAAGATCAATTGAAAAAATACAAGTCGGAACTTGCCATTTTAAAGAAAAAAATCTCAGGATTAGAGAAAGAAATTAAAAGTGAAGGCAACAACGAGGAAACAATAAATGTAGTTGTTACTGAACTAACAAATTCGAAATTCGAACATTTTATTCAGGTAACTGGTAATGTTGAAGCTGATAAAAATATCACAATAACACCGGAAGCCAATGGTAATATTATTTCTATTGATGTTGTTGAAGGACAGAAAGTAAAAAAAGGAGATGTTTTAGGTAAGCTAAATACGGCTCAAATTCAGAGAGGAATTGACGAGGTAAGAACCAAACTTAATTTGGCAACAACAATTTTTGAACGACAAGAAAGGTTGTGGAATCAGAAAATAGGTTCTGAAATTGAATATTTACAGGCAAAGGCGAATAAAGAATCTCTGGAAAGAAATTTAGAAGGTTTAGAAGCTCAGAAAGAATTGGCAATAATTACTGCTCCTTTTAATGGAATCATCGATGAAATTCACCAGAAGAAAGGTGAATTGGCTAGTCCAACCATACCTTTTGCCCAGTTGGTTAATATCGATCAGGTATATGTTGAAGCCGATGTTGCCGAAACTTACTTGAACTACATTAAAGCCGGTGAAAATGCTGAGTTGGAATTTCCTGCAATAGGCTACAATACCAATGCTCCCATTTACCGCACATCAAATATAATCGATCCTGGCAACAGAAGTTTTAAAGTTCGTATCAATTTGAACAATCCTGGCCACAAAATTAAGCCAAACCTAATTTCCGTTCTAAAAATTAAAGATTACGAAATTGACAATGCCATCGTGGTACCATCAATTATTGTAAAGAAAGATTTTGAAGGAAATTACCTGTATGTAGCTAAAAAAGAAGGTAAGAATTTGGTTGCAAGAAAAACTTACATTCAAATTTTAAAAACCTATAACAATCTTTCTTTGGTTGAATCAGGGGTTCAATTGGGTGATAAAATTATTACAGAAGGTTATTCTCAAGTTGTTAACGGAACACTAATCAGCACAAAGTAATACGACAGAAATGGACAATATAAAAGATAATTCTTCTGCTGAAAAAACTCAGCGGGAGTTTAAACCCACATTCGGTGCGTTAAAGAATAAGAATTCCATTTTTATTCTGACATTCATACTGGTAATGTTTGGTTGGTTTTCTTACCAAAGCATGCCAAGGGAATATTTTCCTGAAGTTGTGATACCCAATATCATGATTTCAACCCCTTACCCCGGAAACTCTCCCATTGATATTGAAAATCTGGTTACAAGGCCAATCGAAAAGGAATTGAAATCACTTAAAGGAGTTAAGAAATTAAGTTCTGCTTCGTACGAAGACATGAGCTTAATTGTGGTGGAATTTAATACCGATATTCCTGTAAAACAAGCTCTTCAGGATACTAAAGATAAGGTTGATAAATCGTTAAGCGAACTGCCGGATGATTTGGATACTGATCCGATTGTTGAAGATGTTGACTTTGCAGATTTTCCAATCCTGAATGTGAATCTGTCTGGTGATTTTGGATTGGATGACTTGAAAGAATTCGCAGAAGAATTGCAAGATAAATTCGAAGCATTACCCGAAGTATCAGAAGCTGATATAAAAGGTATTGACGAAAGAGAAATTAAAATTAACGCCGACTTGCACAAAATGGAGGCAAATGGTGTTACTTTTCATGATATTGAATTGGCTATTGGCGATGAAAATGTAACTGTTAGTGCCGGAACTTTAATTACAGATAATACCAGAAGAAGTATCCGTACAAGTGCCGATTACACCAGCATGCAACAAATCGAGAATACAATTGTTAAGGTTACTAACGGTAGAGTTGTTTACCTTAAAGATGTTGCAGAAGTTGAAGATGGCTACGAAGAACTTTCTTCTATTTCCAGATTAAACAACAATCCGGTAGTATCCTTATCGCTTACGAAAAAATCGGGTGAAAATCTTTTGGCTGCTACCGATGCCATTTACAGAATTATTGGTGAAGAAAAAGAAAATGGTGCACTTCCAAGAGGCTTGATTGTAACCGTAACCGATGATACATCAGAAGATGTTAGAGGCCAGGTAGCCGATTTGGAGAACTCAATTATCATGGGGATGCTATTGGTAATTATTGTTCTTTACCTTTTTATGGGGCTAAGAAATGCGTTATTCTCAGGTTTGGCCATTCCAATGTCGATGTTGATTTCAATGATCATTCTTAACCAAATTGGATATACAGTAAACCAAATGGTTCTTTTCTCGTTGATTCTGGCACTTGGTATGCTTGTGGATAATGCAATTGTTGTTGTAGAAAATGTTTACCGACTGCACGAAGAAGGCTTATCAAAATTAGAAGCAACAAAAAAAGGTGTTAGTGAAATTGCAGGGCCAATTATTTCATCAACAGCAACCACTTTGGCAGCATTTTTTCCATTGTTGTTATGGGGTGGAATCATGGGTGAGTTTATGAAATATCTTCCCATTACATTAATCATTGTATTGGCTTCATCATTATTTGTTGCATTAATTCTTAATCCGGTATTTACCGCAACATTTGTTAAGCTGGATGATGTCAACAAAAAGATGAACAAGAAAAAGTTCATTCTTATTGGATCTGCTTTTATTGTTGTGTCTTTGCCATTCTATTTAATGAAGATATTTGGTGCATTGGAAACTTACTTAATGGCCAATCTTTTACTGTTAATTGGTGTTATGGTTTTATTCAATCTGGCAGTTTTAAAACCTTTTGCGCGTTGGTTCCAAACCAAATTACTTATCATTCTTGAAAACAGATACGAAAAAACATTGCGTTTTGCTTTGAAAGGCATTCGTCCGTTCTTATTTTTTACCGGAACGTTTATATTGATGATTGTTTCAATCGGGTTTTATGGAAGTACCAATCCATTAGTGGTATTTTTCCCTGATAATGACCCTAAGTCAATTTACGTTACAATGGAATTGCCATTGGGTACTGATATTCACAAAACCAACGAACTGAGCAAGCGTGTTGAAGTTATTGTGAATAAAACAATGGAGCCATATGAGAATATCATTCGTTCCAAATCAACAAATGTTGGATCGGGTAAAGGTGCCATGTTTGAATCAGACAGAGCGCCGCATAAATCATTAACAACAATATCATTTGTTGAATTTAAACAGCGTGGAGGAATTAGTACTTCGGATATTATGAAGGAATTAACCTCAAACTTTGAAGGATTTATTGGTGCTAAAATATTTGTAGAAAAAGATGATCAGGGGCCTCCTGTAGGTTATCCAATTAATATCGAAGTATCGGGCGATGATTTTGAAAATTTATTGATTCAGGCCAATCGTGTAAAACAATTGCTTGATGATGACAGAATACCTGGTGTTGAAGAATTAAAACTTGACCTGGATCAAGGAAAACCGGAAATGTTGATTAACATCGATCGCGATAAGGTGCGTCGTTTTGGTTTATCTACCAATCAGGTTGCAAGAGCATTGCGTAATTCACTTTACGGATTGGAAGTATCAAAATTCAAAGACGGAGAAGATGAATATGATATCATGCTTCGATTAAACGACAAGTACCGTTATGATGTGCCTGCATTAATGAATCAGAAAATTAGTGTAATGAGCCCTGTTAGTAATAAAATGGTACAAGTGCCAATCTCTGCTGTTGCCGATTATTCTTACGGCTCAACCTACGAAAGAATTAACAGAATTGAAAATACACGTGTTGTAACCATTTATTCTAACGTAAAAGAAGGCTTTAATGCAAATATCATTAACTCCAGAGTAAGAGAACTGTTAGCCGATTTTGAAATGCCTAAAGGCTATGCATACAAACTTACGGGTGAGCAAGAAGAGCAAGAAGAAACACAAGCATTCTTAACTCAGGCATTGTTAATTGCATTGGCTTTAATTACATTAATTTTGGTATCTCAATTCAACTCGGCAATTAAGCCATTAATTATCATGATAACAGTACTATTTAGTACAATTGGTGTTTTCTTAGGGTTAGGAGCATTTCAAATGCCATTTGTAATCCTGATGACAGGTATTGGTATCATTTCTCTGGCTGGAATTGTGGTGAATAATGGTATTGTATTGGTAGATTATATTGATTTGCTTAGAAAGAGAAAAATTAAGAATACCAATATGCAAGGAAGAAAATACTTAAGTTCTGCCGAAGAAATTGATTGTATTGCCCAAGCTGGTAAAACTCGTTTACGCCCGGTATTGCTTACAGCCATTACAACCGTGCTGGGATTGTTACCTCTGGCAGTTGGAATGAACTTCGATTTCTTCTCTCTTTTGAGTGAATTCAATCCTCATTTGTCATTTGGTAGCGATAGTACAGCATTTTGGGGGCCGATGTCGTGGACTGTAATTTTTGGTTTAACGGTAGCTACATTCTTAACCTTGGTAATTGCCCCGGTTATGTTCCGATTATCAACACAAATTGAGCATCGTTTTTACGATTTTGTCTCGAAAAAATAATAACCTGATTTTCAGATTAATAGATTTGATGTAATTCAAACTAAGCCGGCCAATCAGTCGGCTTTTTTTATTCACTGCAGTTTTCGATAATACCGTATAAAATTTCAATAGCCTAAAATAAACAGTATGCAATTGTTAAAAAAAAGTTATTAAAATATCAATTGCTTTTGTTATCTTCAAGAATCATAAACCATAATTGATAACATACTGATTTAGCATTTTTTAGACAATTATTTATTAAAAATTAAAATTAATTTTTAGTCATTAAATATGATTTGTTTATCCACAAAAAAGAGTGATAAATAAAATCAAGCAAATTGATTTTGGGCAAAAACATAATAATTCGTAATTTTTTTAAATATGAGTTTGTTATTTCCAATCATCCAAATTAATCATATTCACTAAACCTTTAAACATGGAAATCATCTCGGTAATACTGCAAATTTTAATCTTATCGGCCCTTGCGTTTATTATTTCCTTTTTAATTCAGGAAAAAAGAAATAACGCTGCAAATTCTAGCGTAGAAGATGCTGAAACAGAAGTGAAAGAATCAACCACAAATTCACTTGCTGCATCTGATGAGAAGAGAGAAGAATTTCTTCGAATCAATGCTTTTTTTATGAAGATTTTGTGCGAGAAAAAAAGCAAGAGCAATTTTAAGAGGCTTCAGAAAGAATTTTTGGAACTCGGAACGCGACTGTACTACTTGGCTTCGGAACTAACCATTCGGAAGTTTTTAGAATTTAAATCTTTAAGTTCTTTTGTAGAGGGAACAGTGCATGAGCATAAGATTGCTTTGTTATGGTTTGCCGAATTTAATGTTTTGCTCCGAAAAGATTTGGGATTGGAAACTTCTCCGGAACAAATAAAGGATTATCTAAACATCATTCTTACCTATTGGGATGAAGATGAAATGGAAAAAAAAGAGTTGGATGATTTAAAGGATCAACTTGCCGATTCAATTGATAATTACTTTAGTGTGTTCAATGTGGGGACATCCTTAAACTAAAAAAAGTGCCGAAAGGCACTTTTTTTATTCTTGTTTATTTTCTTTGATAACATCTTATCCAGTCGATTTCCATTTCTGCATTTAAATCATTTCTTGCTTCTTTTACAGCAATACTAAAATTCAAATACATTGGATCCTGTGGAACGCCTGTTTTTTGAGTTTTAACCGGAATATCATTTATTTTCCAAACCAACTCATTGGCACTCCAATCCAGCGTATAAATAAAAAACCCTTTAGCAAGATCAATTCCTTTAACTTTAAACTCACTTTTCTGAGGCGAATTTTCGCTACCCCAAAAGTTACCATTCATTAGCTTTCCACCATTTAGGGTTTTAAAAATATCGATATGTGGCAAACTCTTATCTGCAACCATCCAAAACGAATTTTGTACCTGTGCAGGATTCTTCACCTTAATTTTAGCCTCGAATCGACCATATTTTTGACGGAATGAATTTCCTGTATTAATAATGGCTGAAGTATAATCAAACTTTTTAGGAACAAATCCCAACTTTGGAGTCCATACCAAACCTTCTTTTACTTCTTTTCTGGCCATTAAACTAATCAATGAACCTGCAATTTTAACATTTTGTCCATCTGTAAAGGTGTGCAAGTCCGATTCCAGGGTATAACCCTTATTCATTAGTTTATCGCCCCAAAAATAGCGTGTAATCCACTTATTGGTATCTAAATTACCAGCATCAAACTCATCGGAAAAAGTTAATTCCCATTTTTTAAGTTCGCCGAATGGATTCTTATTCTTTAGCTTAAAATATTTTACAAATTTCTCTGATGATTTTAACTTCTGGTATTCCTGCAATTTTTGGAAATCTTCGGTTTTTTCAAACCGTTTCTTATCCAACAAAAATACCTTTTCATTCTTAAATTCCTCGGAACTTATTCTTTCTTCAAGTTGATAGTAATTTTTCAAATCGGCAGAATTATCAACTTCATTGTAAATTCTTAAAGCTCTTGATTTTTTAAACTTGAAATATTCTTTTAAGCGAGCAGATGCTTTTAGTCTTTTAAACTCCGAAATCTCTTCTGCATTCTCTTTCTTGTTCAGCTTCGATGATTTCATTAAAACTTCCAGTTCTTTAAAGCGCGACAAATCTTTTGATTCGCCAACCAGTTTAAATGTTGAAAGTTCAGAAGAATCCTTTAATCGAAAGTAAGTTTTAAATTTTCTAGATCGCTGATACTTTTTAAATTCTCTTTCTTCCTGATAAAGTTCGCTCCTCTTAAAGGATTTTTTCTCTATCATTTTCCTTTTTCTCTTGAATTCATCAGATAACACCAACAATTCAAGTTCATTAAATTGCTTTAATTCATCTGATTTCGAAAATTGCTCAAACTCCTCGAAATCACTTCTAAGTTCATCTCTTTTTTTCTCGATAGCAACAGTATTTGATGCCTTACGAAGTTTTGATGCTAAAAAAAAGCTCATATTTTTAATTCTTTAGGATAAAAAACGAATGCCCAATTTATACAATATCGGTAAACAATCATAATCCGAATTAGTGTGAATAGAAGAATAACTTTATGCTTTTACTGCTTAACAAAGTTGTAAGTAATTGTTCCTGTTTGTGTTTGCGGACTAGAGTTGCTAACATTAAATCTAGATCTTTTAGTTGCATCTAATGCAGCATCAAACAGACAATCGTCCTGAACGCTACACTGTTCTTTTAGTATTTTTGATTCAACTACTCTGCCACTTCGGCTAACACCTATCTGAACGACTATTTTACCTTCACCTTCGCATTTAAAAACCGGGATAGGTAAATAAACCTTATGACGACCTTCCAGATTATAATAAACGCTACTCGGACCACTGTATTCAATACTTTGCAATGAGTCCAATACACGCTGTTTTTCTCTTTCCTCAGCCAAACTTAAACTGTCCTTTTTAAACTCATTTAATCCATCATTGCCAGCAGAAGCATCATCAGATCCATACTCATCCAAATTCTTCTTAATCTCATCAATCATATCCTCCACCTTTTGCTTTGGATCCGAATTTGATTTTTTAACGTTTTGGTTTACGGCAATTGATCGTAGAAGTTTGTCAACACTCTCGCTTATTTCTGAATTTTTTTCTTCAATTTCTTTTTTGATCTCTTCTTCTTTTTCTTCGAGTATCTGTTCTGCTACTTCCGGTGGTATGTCAATAAAAATTTCAGCTTCAAGAAACTCTCTCTTTGTGTGTAGTTTAAAAGAGAAAAGCAGAATAAGTACGATCAAATGAAAAGCAAGTGTACCCATTACACCATACTTGTTTCTCTTTAAGAATCCTCTGAATTCAGATATTGTATACAGAACAAATTCTTTGACTTGTTCAACAAATATTTTTCCTATTTCAGAAAATGATTTCATAGTTTCTGCCAAAAATTCTTAAATCTTTTGCAATATTAACGAATCTTATTCAAAATTATTAACCTACTATATAAATTAAACACGAAGGCACGAAGAGATTAAGAAATCAGCAAAAGAGCATGCTTATTTTTGATACTCTGGCTACGGCTGTAAAAAAAGAAAGCCGCTTAAAATTAATTAAGCGACTTTCAAGAGAACTTCTATTATCTGAATTTACTAAAACTTCCGTTCTTTAACCAAGTTACCCTCGGCATCCCAAATGGTCCATGTTCCGACTTTCTTTCCCTCAAAATATTCCATTTCATAGCGTTTTATGCCATTGTCGTCCCAAATGTACCACTTACCGTGCTTCTTATTTTTCTTATAATTTGCTTCGGCAATTTTAACTGATTTATCATTCCAGGTAATCCAGGTTCCATCCATTAAACCTTTTACATATGATCGAACCTCCTGTACTTGTTCATTTTCGAAGTAAAGAGTAATTTTTCCATTTCTCTTTCCTTCTTCTATATTCATTTCAATCCGTTTAACACCGCTTTCGTAAAATTCAGTGTACGTTCCGGTATATAAATCTCCTTTTGCAGTGTAATATAATCCCTCAACTTCCTCAATTGTTTGTGAAAAAGAGTGATTCGCAATCAGGCAAAACAATATGCCTAAGATTACTCCAAGTTTTTTAATCATTTACTCGTAATTAATCCTTTTTAAGTACCAAGCGGATAAGATTGTTTTTACCGCTTACATTAACTTCTTTCAATTTATTATCTGTATATGAAATATAGCTGGATAAAATATTATATTTCCCCGGAACTACATTTTCAATTTTAAAATTACCGTCGAAATCGGTATATACTGTTTCGTTTGATCCTTCGAAACGAATGGCAACGCCAACCAATGCTTCGCCAGTTTCGTTATCTAAAACTACACCTGCTAAACTTGTAGTTTCAATTGTTGCCAATTCTGTTGCCTCTACTTCTCTGTCACCCTCAGGTGTTACTACTTTAATTGCCTGACTTTCTAGTCCTACAAAAAGTAATGCGATAAAAAGGAAAACAAGCTTTTTCATTTTTTCTGTTTTTTTCTGTTTTAGTAATAAATTCTCTGTATTTTTCTCTACATATAATTTCAACCTTTACCTAAGCAATAAACTTAATTTGTTTACCTTTAATCTAAAGCAAAAGTTGATTTGTTTTAAGGACGATTTATTCATCTTGATTAACACTACAAAAGTAAGGCGGTATATTTTATCGTTGATTAGAAGAAGCTTATCAAAACCTTAATTGATGGTTAACTTTTTATTGAAAAAATATTACAAAACAATGTTATCCACTCTAAATCACAATATTTCAGAACTATGGAATGATTTTATCAATCTTTTTTATCCAAACATTTGCCAATCTTGTGGCAATTATTTGTTTAAAAATGAAGTAGCAATTTGTAGCAGATGTTTGTATCAAATTCCTAAAACCGATTTTCATTTGCAAAAAAACAATCCTGTTTCCATTCTTTTTTGGGGAAGAGTTAGAATAGAGTATGCAACATCTTATTTTACATTTTCTAAAGGAAGTAAATTCCAAAAGTTAATTCACAAACTTAAATATCATCATAAAACTGATATTGGTGTTGAGTTGGGAAAACATCTTGCTTACAACTTAAGAAAATCTGAATTCTTTGATGATATTGACCTGATTATTCCGGTTCCTTTGCATCCTAAAAAGCAAAAAATTCGTGGATACAATCAGGCAAAAGTAATTGCCGATGGTTTAGCAGAAATTATGCAATTGGATGTTAATTGTTCAAACCTTTATCGTTCTATATATACACAATCGCAAACCAGAAAGTCGAAACTTGAACGCTGGGAAAATGTGGACAATATCTTTAAACTACACGCTCGATCTGAATTGGAAGGAAAACATGTATTATTGGTTGATGATGTTGTTACTACCGGATCAACTTTAGAAGCTTGTGCTCAAGCTATATTAAAGGCAAAAGGTAGCAAAGTTAGCATTGCTACCCTGGCTTATGCTTAATACCGATTACTCCCCAATCTGCTGAATAATCTTAAATGAATTAATTTGCTGCATCAACAAACTTATATCCAACACCTTTAACTGTTTGAATGTAAGCATCGCCAATTTTTTCGCGCAATTTTCTAATGTGAACATCAATGGTTCTATCTCCTACTATAATCTTTTCACCCCAAATCGATGAATAAATTTCATCTCGGGTGAATACCTTCTGCGGACGAGATACCAACAAAATCAACAATTCGAATTCTTTTCGTGGAAGAGAAAACTCTTTTCCATCCTGAATGATTAAATATCTTTCACGATCGATAGAAATGTTACCAATTGTAATTAAACCATTACTAACATTGCTTCCTTCATCAGAAATTCTGCCTGATCTTTTCAATAATGCTTTTACACGACTGATAAAAACCTTTGGTTTTATTGGCTTGCTGATGTAATCATCAGCACCGGCTTCAAATCCTGCTATCTGAGAATAATCTTCTCCCCTGGCTGTTAAAAAAGAAATCAAAACATCCGAAAACTCAGGTAATGATCTTATTTTTTCACAAGTTTCGATACCATCCATTTCGGGCATCATTACATCTAAAATAATTAAATGCGGATGCAGTTTCTTAGCTTTTTCAATGGCCTCTTTACCATCACCAGCTGTTGATACCTGAAAACCTTCCTTTTTAAGATTGTAACTTAGGAATTCAAGAATATCCGACTCATCGTCTACCAATAAAATTTTGTAATTACTACTTTCCATTTGGTATTGGTTGTTTAGTTCTTATTATTTTGATTTATCGAGTGAAAAAGTAAAACTAGTACCTTCGCCGTAAGTACTGCTTACATTTATACTTTGATTATGAGCATCAATAATATGCTTCACAATTGCCAGGCCTAAACCCGAACCTCCCATATTTCTTGCCCTACTTTTATCAACCCGATAAAAACGCTCGAAAATACGAGGTAAATTGTCCGATTCTATTCCGATACCATTGTCCCGAACCTCGATAAGAGCTTTGTTATCCATACTCATTACCTCAATAACAGTAGTACCTTTATCTTTTCCGTATTTTATCGAATTTACAATTAAATTATTCAATACCTGAAAAATTTCCTTTTTATCTGCATGAACAAATTTTGGAGCATCGGCACGTTGATTAAAAATAAGCTTAACTCCATTTTTCTGAGCCCGTATTTCCTGCATTTCCAAAACTTCATTAATCAGGTCAGTAATATTAAACCTTTCAAACATGAGTTTTAACTCACCCGATTCCAATTTAGAAATTACTTCAAGATCTTTAACAATGGTAATCATGCGATTTATACTCTTCTCTGTTCTCTCCAGATAATTCCTGTTGATTGATTTGTCTTCAAGACCACCATCAAGTAGTGTTAATATATATCCCTGGATATTAAAAATTGGCGTTTTTAATTCATGAGATACATTTCCAATAAACTCCTTTCTGAATTTTTCCTGCTTTTTTAACTGTGCCACAAGCGAACCTCTTTGTTCACTCCATTCTCTCACTTCCTTTTCAGCTTCAGCCAGTATATCAGTACTTTTAACTTTATCACTTAATTCCTTATCAATAACCTGAGTATCGTGAATGGTTTTATAAAGCATTCTAACCTTGGAGTATAAAAATCGATTTAAAAGCATTTTGCTTAGATTATAAATGATCCATACTGACAAAATACCAAATAATACTATATATGCCGGCTGCATGGGTAACCACAAGCTAAATGCACTAAAAATAAGTACCAAGCCACCAGCCAGTAAGCTTATAAATACACTAACCTTTGTTGATGAAATAATTTTCATTTCTCTTTTTATCTTTCCCGGGAATAAAAATCTCCAGGTATTTTGTTCCGTTAATAGCATTGCATATCACATTTTTTAATGTGCAGCAAATATTTAAATAAAAGTAGGATATTTTCTGAAATAGAAGTTAACTTTACGTTAATCTTATTGTATTTCAGATCATTGAATCTTAATTAAATCTTAACATTTCTGTATTAAAAGTTCAGAAATTTAATCATTGAATTCTTCAAAAATTCAGTTTAGAAAATTTCATTTTTTCAAAAAAAATCAAAAAATAAAAAGCTGTAACATTTTCTTAATTTTTTCTTTACTTATTTGTAATTCACATTTTTTACCAACTGATTTTCAATAACTTAAAATCAATTTCACATGCCATTTTGTTTAGTTTGTTAATCTTCTTTTCACAATCTGTTTACTTTAAGCCAAAGCATTAACCTCCAATTAACACGAGAAGCGTTTTTTGATAATTTTTATTTAAAGCCACCTTATTATTCTGCTCATATTTCATTCCTAAAATCGCAATGTGATTTGAAAGTAAAAATCGTATTGACTTATTAAGGAAAAAAATGACAAAGCAAGTATTATTAGTTTTATTACTAACTCTATCTTCATTTGGTTTATATGCGCAGAAGGGAAGCATTACCGGTAACGTGAAAGATGGAAAAACCGGTGAAGCATTAATTGGAGCTTCGGTTTTTGTTGATGGAACTACTTTAGGAACCGTAACCGATTTTGATGGTAACTATACAATTTTAAATGTACCAACCGGAACAGTAACAGTAAAATGTTCTTTTATTTCTTACGAAACTTCTTCAAAAGAAAACATTAGCGTAGGTGAGGGAAACTCCGCTGTTGTTGATTTTGTAATGGGAGAATCAACAGTTGCTCTCGAAGATGTTAAGGTAGTTGCAAAAGCCAACAGAGAATCAGAGGTTGTGTTGCTTATTGATCAGAAAAAATCTGTAGGAATTAAACAATCTATTGGAGCACAGGAATTGACAACGCAAGGAGTTTCGGATGCTGCGGCAGCTGCTTCTAAAATTTCTGGTGTAACTAAAAATGAGGGATCGGGCGATGTATATGTACGTGGTTTAGGTGATCGTTATTTATCAACCACCATGAATGGTTTGCCTATTCCATCGGACGATGTAGAAAAAAAGAATATCGATTTGAACCTATTCGGAACAGATATTATTAAAAATATAAGCATTAATAAAACCTATTCTGCTGAAGGATATGCCGATCAATCTTCTGGTAATGTAGATATCGTTTCAAAAACTTTTAGTGATAAAATTAGTATTGGTTTATCGACCAAAGCCAACACAAATGTTTTTAAAAGTGGAGTTTTCGATAATTTCAAAACTACTCAAAATTATAAGGATTTAACATTAGGCTTTTACAGTAAGCCTTATAGTACTGAAAGTGCTATTACCAAACAAAGCTGGAGCACTGATAAAAGAGAATTTCCTATCGGATATGACTTTTCAATTTTAGCAGGCAAAAAGTTAAAGATTTTCGAAAAAGATCTATCGATATTTGCCACTCTTTCTCACGAAAGTGAATCCTCATATCAAGAAGGAATTTATCAGAGTTTTCGCATGAATAGTTTAAACAAATCATTTAACAATACTGAGCAATTTAAAACAAAAATAAGTACTACTGGTTTACTGAATCTTACTTTAGATTTGAATCCAAACCATAGTATCAATTTAAATTCTTTATACGTTCATAAAACAAAAGATGAGCTTTACGAGCAAGGTAGAAATGGCGAAGGTTTTGTTCGAGATCAGGATCCTCAACAGGAAGGTGCATTCGTAAGAGATCAGAATCTTAAAGAAACAACTTTGTTTATTAACCAATTATTAGGAACCCATAAAATTGGAGATAAAAACCAATTAAGCTGGGCCATTGCTTACAATATGGTTAAGGCTGAAGAACCTAACAGAATTCGTAACGAAGTAAATATTCTTGATGCCAATACAGTTCAGTTTGCTCACGTTGGCGATTATCAACAAAGAAAATCGGAACAAAAGATTGAAGACAACGAAATTAACGGGTATTTAAAAGATGAACTAAAGCTTATTGACATCGATGACAAAAAGCTAAAATTTAATTTTGGTGGTGATTTTAGAATGAAAGAAAGAGATTTTAACTCTTTGTTTGTTGGTGTTAGAGCAAAAGGGGCTCAATTTCAAGTACCAAGTGTAGATGACTTAGATGCCACCTTACTAAATACATCGTTTTATAGTGATGCCAACAACGATTTTAGACTCAGAGTAGGAAAACCTGACCTTTATAGTGCTACACTAGATGTATATGCAGGTTATGTAAATACAAGTTTTCAAATTAATAAACTTTCGGGTAATGTAGGAGTTCGTTACGAAAAAGATAAAATTAAAGTAGATTGGGATGTTGCCAATTATACGAATCCGAAAACAGGAACATCAAGAGTTGGAAGCATTTCTAATAACTACAACAATGTATTGCCAGCTATTAATTTAAAATATCAACTTACCGATAAAAGTGCACTCCGTTTTGCTGCCAGTAAAACAATTACTTTACCCGAATTCAAAGAACTTTCTCCATTTGAATATGTTTCGCCAACAGGGCGTGTAACAAAAGGTAATCCTGATCTAAAAAATTCAGACAATTACAATTTTGATTTAAAATGGGAAATGTTTCCTACTGCAAAACAATTGCTTTCTGTTTCTGCTTTTTACAAAATGATTAATGATCCTATTAACCTGGCATTAACCAGAGGTTCATCAGGCTATTTCTATTATGCAAATACAGGAGATAAAGCCGATGTATATGGTTTTGAATTTGAAACCAGATTTGCTTTAATCAAAGCTGAAACAACAGAAATGCCTGAATTGAATGTAGTTCTGAATGCTACAAAAATGTGGTTCAATCAAGATTTACTGGAAGAATTTCAATACAATAACAAAACCCAATCAGACCTGCAAGGAGCATCAGATTTAATTCTTAATGGTACTTTAAGTTTTTCAAATAACAAAGAAAAAGAATTCAACGCAGCCATTACCGGTAACTATTCTTCTGATAAGATATATGCATTGGGAGCTCCGGAGAGTTTTGCAAGCAGTTCAACTCTTTTCAACAATGAGATTATTGAAAAAGGATTTGTAACGCTTGATATGGTGGTCAGCAAAAAATTATCTGATCGTATCTCGCTAAAACTTACAGGTAAAAACTTACTAAATCCTGATATCGAACAAACTCAAAAAATTGAGCCAACATCAGGAGATCCTTCTAATGAGATTGTAAACTCTTACAAAAAAGGCATCAGCCTTAGTTTAGGAGTAAAAATCAATTTGAATAAATAATAACTAAATAATTTTTTATATTCCAAAAATTGAAACTAAAATGAAAAAGTTAACAATTAAAATCTTAGGCCTGGCAATTTTAGCAATGCCTATTCTATCAAGCTGTTCTGATGATGATGATCCGGTACCAACTGTAGAAAAAGTAATCGAAAATCTTCAAAATGGCATCATGAATGGAAAATTAACAGAAAATTACACTCTTGATGCATCTGTTGAATACAACCTTACAGGTGCCTTTACTGTACCTGATGGAATGACCTTAACAATTCCGGCCGGAACCAAAATTGAAGCTGAAGCAGATGGAACTGAAATCTATATCGCTGTATTAATGGGAGGTAAAATCAACATTAATGGTACTGCAAGCAAGCCTGTTGTGATGTCTTCATCAGATGCTAACCCTGGTGATTGGGGTGGATTAACCATTTGTGGGAAAGCAACTACTACTTCTGGTGCTAACTCAACTGCTGAAGTTGGTAACCTTATCTATGGTGGTTCAACCGACAATGATAACTCTGGTTCTATTGAATATTTAGTAATCAAAGGTACTGGTGCTCAAATTAACTTAGATTCACAGTACAATGGTGTTTCTTTATATGCTGTAGGCTCAGGTACTACAATCAAAAACGTAGCTGTTATTAATGGTTCTGATGATGGTATCGAGTTTTTTGGTGGTACTGTTTCTGCTAGCAACCTTTACTTGGAAAATAACGAAGATGATTCGGTAGACTGGACTGAAGGATGGAATGGAAAAGTAACAAATGTTTACATTTCTCACACTATTGCAGGATTCTCTACAGTATTCGAAGGTGATAAAGAAAATAACAATCCAAAATTCGAAAACATTACTGCTATCTCTACTGTAGGTGGTACAGCTCTTCAGTTTAAAAAAGAGTCAGGTGGATCAATCACCGGATTATATTTAGAAGGCTATACTGTTGATTTAGACATGAAAGATGGTGGTGCTCTTTCTAACGTTCAAATTGAAAGTGCTAATGCAGATGCTACTTTATTAGACGGAGAAACTAAAAAGTATAAATTGAATTCAGGAAAAGATGCTACTAAAGTTGACATTTCAGGCTGGACCTGGAGAGAAGCTGGTTTGTAATCAGAAATCACAATAATATAGAGAAAGCAGACTCATTTGGGTCTGCTTTTTTACATTTATACCAACTCAGATAAAAATTCAAAAACTATTTCACAACTGCCATTTTCAATTCCTTCCAATAATCCAATCCATCTTCCAGTGAGCATACATTAATTTTATATTTTTTAAATACCATTTTACCTGCAGCAATACTTCTTTCTCCATATTTACAATAAAACAAGTAAGTTTTCCTGTCTCCCAACGAATCTATAATCTGGTATAATTTTTCTGATGTATCAGCAAGAATTGCTCCTTCTATATGCCCTTTTTTAAAATCTTTTTTCAATCGAACATCAATAACTACTGCTTGTGGATTGAGTTTGGAAACACGCAAAAATTGCTTTGGATTTAAAACCTGAACCGTATCTGTTTGTGCAAATAAATTCTGCTTTGCAATTAATACAAAAACTACTACTAATGTTATCTTTAAATATTTCATTTTTTTATTCATTAATCTTCCTCAATGTAAAAAAAGTCAGACATGATATCGTTGGAAATAAAAACTCCCTCATCACTTAAAATTAGAGCATTATTTTCTTTACGGATATGATTCGATTTAAGATACTTTTCAGCTCGTTTAAGACAATACTGATACAAATCTTCACCAAATTGTTCTTGTACCAGTTTAAGATTCAATCCCCAATAAGTACGAAGCGATGTTAGAATTAAATCATTAAATCGATCATAGAAATTAAGATCTTCCTTTTCCGAAAATTCGCCACCTTCCTTAACGGCTTTCATGTACTTATAATTGTGTGCAATGTTCCATTCTCTTTCCTTATAATTGTAGGAATGTGCCGAAGGACCTATTCCCAAATATTGCTTTTGCTTCCAATAGCTCGAATTGTGTTTTGATATGTACCCCTCTTTACAAAAATTTGAAATTTCGTAATGCATGAATCCGTTTTTCCGTGCCGAATCAATTAAATACCTAAACTGATTAAAACTTTCCTCTTCTTCCACTTCTATCAATTGTCCTTTTTCCAGTTTTTTTGCAAAAACAGTATTGGGATCGTACATTAAATGATAAGAAGAAATGTGCTGTATGTCCAACTCATACACCAAATCCAGGTTTTCTATCCATTTCTCCATGCTTAGGCCAGGTACACCATAAATCTGATCAACAGAGATGTTATCAAAACCAAAATCCTGAGCTCTTTTAATTGTTTCATAAGCCTCCTTACCAGTATGTCGGCGGTTCATTAAAATCAAATCTTCGTCATGAAAAGATTGTATTCCCACACTCAATCGGTTCACCGATGAGTTTTGAAGTTGTGCGAGATATTTTTGATTTAAATCATCAGGATTTGCTTCCAGTGTAATTTCTACATCCGATTCAATGTTCCAATATTTCGAACATTCATCAATAAGCATTTGTATTTGCTCAGGCATGTAAACCGATGGTGTTCCTCCTCCGAAATAAATGGTCGAAATGGTTTTCTGATCCAAATAACTCTTCCTTAACTCAAGCTCTTTTTTTAAACATTCAAGCATTTCATTGGTAGATTGCAACGAAATGCTTTTGTGAAAAGCACAATAGTGGCAAAGCTGCTTGCAAAAGGGGATATGAAAATAAATTCCGGACATATTTAATCAATTTTCTTGCAAGGTAGAAGCATTTCTTTTATTTTCCATGTTTGTTCTTAATTTAGACGATTTGCTGTGTATTATTGAGTTTTAATATTGAAGCGATATACTAAATAACAAAGAATTCGTACCCCAAAACTGATAAGAATACTTAAAACTTTAATGTTGATGCTTTCACTTAAAGTGAGGGTATCAATAAAATCTGAAATTTATGCAACGCTTAATTGTGTGCAAATGTCTTTATTACACAGAGTGGCAATCTAAACTTATTGAACTATGAATGGATATAAAAAAATAATTAGCCCGATTTTAATTTTATTAATCAGTTTTGCAACGGCACTACCAGTTTTTGCCGATGGGGTTAAAGGAAACGGAAATGTAAAATCGGAAGAAAGAGAAGTTGGCAGTTTCGAAACCATTAAAGTAAACGGAGCTTTCACAATTTATTTATCGCAAGATGATGATTACAGCTTAAAGGTTGTTGCCGACGAAAATTTATTGGATGTTATTACCAGTAAAACAAAAGGTGATGTATTGTATATTACTACTGAAAAGAGCATTTACAAATCGAAAGAGTTAAAATTATATATCGGCTTTAAACATTTAAGTGAGATTAAAGCAAATGGTGCAATTACCTTAAAATCTGACCAGCTTTTAAGGTTCGATGAGCTGGAAATTGAAATTAACGGTGCATCATCGGCTGATTTGGAACTAACTGCAAACAGTTTAAGTATTGATAACAGCGGTGCATCTACAATTAAGCTTGCCGGCAAATCGGAAGAAATTGATATTGATATTTCGGGAGCCGGAAGTGTAAATGCCATTGATATGAAAGCCCTTAAAGGTACCATTGACATTAGCGGTGTTGGTAGCGGTAAAGTGTATGTATTGGAAGAATTAAAAGTAAGTATTTCCGGTATTGGTTCGGTAAAATACAAAGGCGATCCTAAGGTTTCAAGTGATATTTCATTCCTGGGAAGCTTGAAGAAATATTAACCTGATTTCGATTAAAAATATCAATCACAGAAAGTCAGATTTTTAAAGTAAAGATTGGATGAAAATGACTTTTTCAAAGAATTTGATTGCTTATGGTTGAGTTCGTTGAATACATTTAAAGCCGCTGAAAACTTTCTGTTTCTAAATCATAAATGAAACTCCGCAAGATTTTGCGGAGTTCTTTTATAAACTTATAAGCAAATTAAGGCTCTGTATGATTTATAATGAGTAGATAAAAATAGTCACTATGTTGATTTAGTAGGTAAAAGGAATAAAATTAGAATGCAAAATATGAACAGTAAACATTAAAAAATCGCTTAATAGATTTACATCTAATACCAAAATCAATATAGCTTACTTCATTTTCAAAATGGTATAACATGATAATTAAAAATCTATTAATACTTTAGGCACTTTAAGTATTTCAAGTACTATTATTTCACTCACCCACTAAAAATTATATAGAACCCAAATTAATATCGTCTCTACTCAACATTAAATTATATCAAATGTAACATTAAGTGAGCTATTTTGGAAAATAGTATAATGCCGATGTAGAAAATGTTAGACAGTGCGAGTTTGCGAAGCAGTGGCTCATATATTTTCACAATCGGTATTACACTTTTTTATAACCTATCACAGCATTCGAAACAGCTCGCGGTTGTGGAGGAAGAGAGAAAATATTTCGTTCGTAATTCGAGTTGTAAGGCGATATGTTTAAAGTTACCCCGTTTACAACCAGGGTAGAACTTCCTCCCGGATCGAATCCCATTGCCTTTTCAATATTGTATTTTTCAAGTATTCGGGCCATATCAAAATGAGTGGCTCCTACCGATTCACGAATTCTACCGTTAATTGTAAGAACATATAAGTCTCCCGATTTATCAATTCCAACTGCAATTTTAGGCCCCCTCATATCAGTAAAATCCAATCGGGCTGCCTGTGTTTTTATAGAATTCTGTTTCTTCCAGCCTTCAATTTCCATATCAAGGCACTGATTTCCCTTATTCAATAACATTGGACCGGCTTCTACTGCATGCAAAACATTCTCTAATCCATTCACAATAATTTCAACATCATCACCAACGCTTGCCAATATTTCTTTTGCTACCAATAAAGGAACACAAAGAGTTAAACCAACCGGAATTTGTTTAATTTCAGCCTTATCGGTTATAACCTCTTTTACAGTATTTCCTGCCAAGCGGTATACAATACACCCCTTAACCGGAATCATTTCTTCTTCGTGCATTAAATCGAAATACGAACATTCCTTTTGGCTGAAGTTATTGTAATTTTTAGCATCAAAACTCAAATCAATATTATCGTTTTTAATTCTTATTCCTTTCTTGCAATTTACTCTTCGAATATCAAGTTTACCTGATTCATAAACCAATAAAGCCGGTTTATTAAAAAGTGGTGTACTTAAACATTTACCGTTTGATATCAGAAGTCCCAAAGGAGAACCGATATAAGATTCCGGCAAACCAAGTTTACCAACCAGTTCGGCATTTAAAATGTAACCTCCGTTCCATGCAATTTTGGCTTTACATTGGCTACTTTCTTCAAACTCATCTACAAAGTTTGTTACTGTTTTAGTTTGTAAAGAACTAACTGCTGTAAATTCCCAGTTTTCAATATCATTCTTAATATTTGCTTTGGCCAGAATTCCATTCCACGGATACCCATCATCGTAAATTCCGGTAACATTGGAATATTCAACATCAGATTTTTGAGTGTCGGATTTAGAAATATTTTCCAATACCAATTTTAATGGTGATCCTTTTGTTTGAGCATCCTCCTTAATCAATTCGAAAAGTTTTTGTTCTCCTAATTTTTCGCTTAATGATTTAAACAAATCTGAATGTAACAGGTCTGAAAAATCTTTGGAAGTTTGAATTGGAGTTGGATAAGCCAATGTGGTACGAACACCAGCAGGAACAAATTGAATGTAACCAGTATTATTAGGAATTCCCATAATGTTAGCTGCCAAATCGGTTGTTACTTTGCCAATATGAAACCTGTCAACATTTAAAATATCAGTCATAAAAGCAGCATTTCTTCTGTTTGAAATCAAGTAACCCTTCTTTTCCATTACACCTCGTAATACCAATAAAGCTTTCTCTCCCATTTGCGGTATGTGAATTCCTACAGTAAGCGATTCTATCGAAATAATTTGTAAGATTTTTTTATCATACAATAGTTTTAATTCCTGATCCGATCCTTTCTCA
>JAOARS010000257.1 GCA_025210415.1 Marinifilum sp.
CTGAGACTTATACCCTTCATTACATTCAGTTTAACAAGTACTTACTTGTTTATGCAATTAGTAGTTACAAACTGTAACTATTGGGAATCCGAGCTCTAATCGGAATTCCAACCGACAACTGACAACTGATAACCGATAACCCTTACTGCGTTAATTCTTCAATCGGATTTCCGTCGCAACCTGCTGGTGTTGAAATGTTCAGAAAACCAGAAATTGTAGGAACAATATCTTCTACATAAATGGTACGAGAAACTGTTCCGCGTTTAATTTTCCAGCCAAACCAGAATAGCGGAACCTGGTTTGTGTAACTGTACTGTGCAATTTCATCTCTCTCATCTTTCATTTTGTGCATCCAACCGGGTTCAAGAGTAATCAATACATCGCCCGAGCGTTTTTGGTTGAATGAACGCTGTACCTTCTGCATAACACCGTGTGTATAATTGGCTGTTGTTAAACTACTGGCAGGTATGGTACTGGCCACTCCGGTAAACTGAATTAAGAAATTGGCTGCTTTTAACTGCATTTCTTCCAAAGAGAGTTTAGAATCTTCTATTAACTGATGATTTAAATAAACCTGTTGCGAATCGTAACCAAGAATCCAATCGCCACTACCATATATTATATTCAAGTACGATTTTAATAATGCCATTGCATTGTAAGAACTGAAATATCCGTTAGGTATATTTTGAGCCTGTAAATTTTCCGGAGTATAATTTGCCGATTGATCTGCAGTTAAAAATACCAATACATTCTCCAATCCAATCTGTTCATCCAAAAAATCTAAAAAATGCTCAATCTCTCTATCCAACCTGATGAAATTGTCTATCATCTCTGCTGCAAACGGTGAGTATTCTCTATGTTTGTAATCCAAACATGAAAATGTAATTGCAAGAAAATCGGTATCGTCATCACGCCCAAGGTTTTCGTTTATAATTGCAGATATCGCAAAATCCTTTACAAACATATTTCCAAATGGAGTGGCTTTAATGGCCTTGTATCCGTAAGTTCTCTTCTCCTTATTTAAATCGTAATAAAAATCCGACGAAAGTCCAACTTTACCCAAAATCTTTTCTGAAATTCCTGGCTTATCTTGTCCATCGAAAGGAGTCCAAATGCGATCCATATAAAAATCAGCAAAATTCTTGTTATTGAACTCATTTACCCAATTGTAAATGGTATCCTGATAATGAGAAGAGGTAACAAATTTACCTGATAAATCATCCATCCAGTAAGCTCCATCGGCTCCATGACCGGCAGAAAACAATGCTGCTTCGGCATTTAAGCCAACACCAATTACTCTTGAATGGTTGTTGAACAACTTAATTTCATCGCCAACTGTTGGGGCCAATAATTTTTTTGGTGATTTTCCTTTTTCTTTTGTTTCAACACCAACCAATCTGGTATTTTCATCATCTTTGGCAAGATTTAATTCTCCTGATAATCGGTTGTACCAACCATGCGAAATAATTCCGTGATATGCCGGAGGTGTTCCGGTAAATATTGTTGCATGATCGGGGCCTGTTTGAGAATACAGGTAGCTGAATTTTGTGTTTTTACAGTAAGTTCCCTGATTCATTAATCGTTTGAAACCTTTATCGCCAATCAAATTTGAAAACCGGAAATAATAATCAGGACGCAAATGATCTACTACAATTCCAACAATCAATTTTGGCTGTTCTGAAGGGATTTTTCGAGTTCTTTGTGCACGTGCTAATGATAGATTTGCAATAAAAAATATCAGTAATATTATTCCGATTCGTCTGTTCATCCTAAAAAAATGTTGGCGTTAAAAAATTGTCCGCAACAAATATAATGGATTCACACTGATTAATGGGAATATCAAATGTTAAAGCTGTACTATTTAGTTTGTGGCTGATAGAAGCAACACAGAAACATTATTATAAATTAATTAGCCAAATTATCATTTACAAGTCCTGCAAGGACGACACGTAAAAGCACAGGACAAAGTTCTGTGTTTGTGTTGATAGATGAGTGAAAGGGCTGTAAGCCCGAAACGTAATAAAGTCAAAGAAAGAGAGTGATGGAAAAAATAAAACTTATTTTCATAAATTTATGAAATCCTAAAACAAAATATCATGCCACAATCATTAGCAAAAGTTTATATTCACATTGTTTTTTCAACAAAACATTGTAAACCAACTATCAAAAAAGAAATTCAAAAAAGTTTACATGGCTACATAGTGGGAACAATTGCTGATTTAAAAAGTTATACGAGCGAAATTTATGCAAACCCCGACCATGTACATATTTTATGTAACCTACCCCGAACAATTACCATTGCTAATTTTATTTCAAAAATCAAAACATCATCATCGAAATGGATGAAAAACAATGGAGTATCTAATTTCGGTTGGCAAGATGGATATGGTGTATTTTCGGTAAGTTCGTCAAAGATTGAGATTGTTACTAATTACATTCAAAATCAGGAGGAACATCATAAAAAGGTTTCGTTTAAGGATGAGTTGAGGGAGTTTTTCCAGGAATATGGAATTGCTTATGATGAGCGTTATGTCTGGGATTAAATGAGGCTAACTCTGTTTTATACGTGTCGGACTTTAAGTCCTTATTTTACAGATGTTCCAATACACAGGACTTCGTCCTGTGCTTTTACATATTTGCCTTTCAGGCAAAATGATTTTTTAACTCTTAAATGGTACAAATTAGATATTCAATTCCTAATAATATTTAGCCATTATTTGGTTTGTGCCTGATACCTAATTACATCTACCTGTTCCATAGTTATCATTCCTCCTCCACCTGATTTTTCGATAAGCAACTCCAAAATATGCAGAAATCCTTCCACCTTTTCGGTAGAATCAACAATCTCAACAATTATTGGCAAATCATCGGCAAGAGAAAAGATTTTAGAGGTATGAATTCTGGAACTGGCTCCAAAAGACATGATTCCACGCAGAACAGTAACTCCTGCCAAACCATATTTTTTAGCCCCGTAAACAATGGCTTCATACAAAGGTCGTTGATAAACCCTATCGGCTTCACCAATAAATATGCGAAGTAATTTTGCCTTTCCTTTTAGTTTCATCGCTTCAGATTATGAGATGTCAGGCCGCAGAACTGAAAATCTCATTCTAAAACCTGAACTAAAACAATTTATGAATCTGGGTACCTAAATATACTGCCAAAAGACCAAGAAATACGCTTCCACCCAGATACATAGAAAGATACAAAAATCCACTGTCTTTTAAAAGATTCAATTTATCGAAAGCAAAGGAAGAAAATGTGGTAAATCCTCCACAAAATCCAACAGCAAGAAACATTCTTATCTCAGGACTTATTAAATTATCGCGTTCGGCAAGAGAATAAACAACTCCAATTATAAAACTACCTACAACATTTACAGTCATGGTTCCAATTGGGAAAATGGTATCAAAAATACGATGCAATCCTTGACCGATTAAAAAACGGGAAATACTTCCCAAAAAACCTCCCATTCCAATTAGCAACAGCGTACGCAACATGTTAAATCAATTAATTGTGTAAATACAACTTCATTTAAACGCAAAGCTGCCAAGACGCTAAAATTATATACCATCATTCTTTGCACCTTTGTGTCTTCTCGTTGAAATTAACCATATAAATAATGTAATCAAAATAGATTGGCTTATCCGAAAACAAAATCACTAAGACACTATTTTTTCAATTGTAATGGGTGTATACTTTATTCTTTCTTTGCACCTTTGTGTCTTTGCGTTAAAATTATTTATAGTAGTTTTTTGAATATTTTCTACAAAAATGGCCACTCAAAACTGAATGGCCATGTTCGTTATCTTATTTTTGAAATGCTTACACGTTAAAACGGAAGTGCATAATATCACCATCCTGTACAATATATTCTTTACCTTCTACATTCATTTTTCCAGCTTCTTTACATGCATTTTCCGAACCAAGATCAACGTAATCATTGTATTTAATTACTTCTGCACGAATAAAACCCTTCTCAAAATCGGTGTGAATAACACCAGCAGCCTGTGGAGCTTTAGATCCTTTAGGGTAAGTCCATGCTCTTACCTCTTTTTCGCCAGCGGTAAAATAAGTTTCTAAATCCAACAGGCGATATGCTGTCTGAATCAATTTATTTACACCAGGCTGATCTAATCCAAGATCTTCAAGGAACATTTGTTTTTCTTCGTATGTTTCCAACTCGGCAATATCAGCTTCAATAGCAGCACCAATCAACAAAATCTCTGCATTTTCATCTTTAACAGATTCTTTTACAGCATCAACATACTGGTTTCCCTCTTTTACTGCAGCTTCATCAACATTACAAACGTAAAGAATTGGTTTAGTTGTTAACAGATACAAATCTTTGGTAACTTCCTCTTCCGATTCTGTTAACTCTACAGTTCTTCCCGATTTTCCTTGCTCCAAAGCTTCCTTATAGCGATTCAAAACCTCTACCAATTTTTTTGCTTTAGGATCTTTTCCTGTTTGAGCAATTTTTGCTGATTTTTGAAGGCGTGCTTCAACTGTTTCCAAATCTTTCAATTGCAACTCAGTATCAATTGTTTCTTTATCGCGAACCGGATCAACATTACCATCTACGTGAGTAATATTATCGTTCTCGAAACAACGTAGCACATGAATAATGGCATCGGTTTCACGAATATTTGAAAGGAATTTATTTCCCAAACCTTCACCTTTACTCGCGCCCTTTACCAATCCTGCAATATCAACAATTTCTACTGTAGCAGGCTGTACTCGTTGTGGATTAACCAAATCCGAAAGTTTAATCAATCTATCATCAGGTACCGTAATTACACCTACATTTGGTTCAATTGTACAAAAAGGAAAGTTAGCCGATTGTGCTTTTGCATTCGACAAACAATTAAACAAAGTTGATTTACCTACGTTTGGTAACCCCACAATTCCACACTGTAATGCCATGGCAATTCTATATTATTTTGATTTGCTTTATAATTCTATTTTTAAAAATCTGTGCAAAAGTACATTTAAATTTTCGATGTGCCAATTTTCTTCTTATCTCCTAAAAAAATGTTAATCGATTAAAAAGAATCTTTTTAATGAACTATTTAACTTATATTTTGCTAGATTTATAATCGTCATACATGCATCGTAAACTGCTACTTATATTATTCATTTGCCTGTTATTATTTGCTTCTTTAAATGCACAGGAAAAACCAGCTGGTAATTTTGGTTATATTGATAAGCATGTAAGAAAAACACCTGATAGTGTTACGCATAACATTATTAAACTTCACGACTATTTAGTTGAACCTGCCACCAACCAAACTGAAACAGTAAGAGCATTTTATTACTGGATTATAAAAAATATAGAGTACCAAAATAAAGTTGAACTTTTGTATGATCCTAAAGTGTTATTTTATATCGGATCCAATAATTGTTCGTCGCCAGTTTGTGTGCTCAAAAGAAGAATGGCCGTATGTGAAGGATTTTCTCGTTTGTTCCAATATTTCTGCGAACAATCAGGCATAGAATGTTATTCGATTAGCGGTTATATTACCAAAAACGGAGCTTTGCAAGATCGGGCTACTCATGCATGGAACGTTGCGAAAGTAGATGGTTTATGGTTCTGCTTTGATTTAAGTTGGGCCTATGCAATTTTACACCATACGGGAATAAAAAGTAAGGCAAACGAGTTTTTTATGGCCACACCCGAAGAATTTGTAAATACTCATTTACCTTTATTACCAATGTGGCAATTTCTTAAAAATCCGATACCTCTGGAAATTTTTAATGCTGGCGAGAGCGCAATAATCAAACATTTTGATGAAGTTCCAAAATCATATCATTTTGCCGATAGTATTTCTGAGTACAATAAATTACCCAGCTCGAAACGCAGATTAAAAACTGCAGAAGAAATTGTCAGGGTAAATCCTGCCAATAAATTTAATTTGGCTATGGAATATTATCGATATGCCAGAATTATTCTCAATTACGAAGGAGACATTGATGTTATGCAGTATTATCACTTGATAAAGGCTCGAAAAAAATTAATCAAAGCAATTGAGTTATTTGGTGCATCTACCGATATCTCATCAAAAATTATGAACCTGCAATCAATGGATAATTTGAGAATTATTGAAAGAATAATTGATCAGGAAAGTGAAAATTTTATCTTTCTGAATTAATTTAACAATGTTGACAAGTCAACCTGTTCATACCCTTCAGCTACTTCAAAAACAGAATCAGAAAGCTTTTTCTTAATTAATTGTTCCACTTCTGTTTGTGTAATTGAATCACTTCCATACATGATAATTCTCATTGGAAATCCATTCTCAATAACTTCCATAAATGATTCCAAATGAAGATACAATTTCGATTCTGTGTGCTGTAGTAAACTCTCCATAAAATCATTATACAAACCCAGATTCAAATCGTAGTTGATGTAGTTTTTCAAGTTCTCAGCAATCCAAA
>JAOARS010000258.1 GCA_025210415.1 Marinifilum sp.
GGTTTAGATTTTTTATTGTGCATTGTATTGTGGGTTTATTCGTAACCCGAACTTTAGTTGGGATACGAAATATAGGTGTCCTGAGGGTATCACTTCAAGTGATTCTCTCAGTTGATGAAACACGGAACTGTATTTTCTGTATTGTGGTTTGCAATTGGTACCCTTACTTTAATGAGAGCATCAACAATAAAAAGCTTTTGGAACCTTGTTTTCGGCACAATTGGACAAAAAATGGTTTATATTTTTTATTGTGCATTGTATTGTGGGTTTATTCGTAACCCGAACTTTAGTTGGGATACGAAATATAGGTGCTGAGGGTATCACTCCAGGTGATGCTCTCAGTTGATGAAAAACAGAACTGTATTTTCTGTATTGTGGTTTACAATTGGTACCCTCACTTTAGTGAGAGCATCAACAATAAAAAGCTTTTTCTGCTACAATGCTTGTGATGATGCTTTTTAGGAAAATAGTATGTCGATGTAGAAAATGTTAGGCAGTGCGAGTTTACAAAGCAGTGGCTCATATATTTTCACAATTGGTATTATTGTCAGGTTAAAAAATGACTGAAATCGTATGTATTTGCTGTGAAGACACTATTAATGCTGTCTTTATAACATGGAGCAACAGTGTATTAAGGAGAGGATTAGTACAAGGCCTAATTTATCACTATCTTACAAAGCAATTAACCCAAACCACACAAAGCCTAATAAAATGAACCCAAAACTCATTGCCCTAAGGCATCAACTGCATGCCCAACCCGAATTATCAAACAAGGAATACAACACCGCTCAAATCATTGTTGATTTTATGAAAGAGTATCATCCCCACGAGATGATTTATTTGGGCGATACGGGTAGAGCTTTTGTATTTAAGGGAGCTGAAAAAGGAAAAACAACTGTGTTTCGTGCCGAATTGGATGCCTTGCCAATAGAAGAAAAATCGAGGGTGAAGTATGCCTCAGTTTACAATGGAGTGGCACACGCTTGCGGGCACGATGGACACATGGCCATACTGGCCGGACTGGCACAGCAAATGGCCGCAAATCCACCACGTAGAGGTAAGGTAGTTCTGTTGTTTCAACCAGCAGAGGAGGTAGAGCAAGGGGCAAAAGATGTATTGTTTCACCCCAAATTTGCCGACCTGAAACCCGATTACATGTTTGCTCTGCACAATGTACCCGGACAAGAAACCAATACCATATTGTTACGACGCG
Organism: Marinifilum sp.; assembly: GCA_025210415.1. Taxonomy (GTDB): domain Bacteria; phylum Bacteroidota; class Bacteroidia; order Bacteroidales; family Marinifilaceae; genus Marinifilum. The sequence goes on from JAOARS010000258.1 coordinate 1,214, forward strand.
GAAGCTTTTCAGCAGCATCGAAAGGAATGACCATTCGGCTTAAAGGAAAAACATCACATGCAGCCGAGCCCGAAAAAGGAAGAAATCCGGCCATAGCCATATCAAAAATCAGTCGTGAGTTAAACGATATGCTCAATAACAAAAAACTGTTTACCGATCTCAGTTTACTTACTTTTATTTACATCCGTATGGGCGAGGTGTCATTCGGAACTTCAGCCGGGAGTGGCGAAATAGGTATTACCTTGCGTTCGTTCGAGAACAGCGACATGCAGATTTTAACTCAAAAATCGGAGGAAATTGTACAGCGAGTTGCTGTCGAAGAAAATTTGGAATACACCATTAAATATCACGAAGAATTTCCGGCAACGGTAAACAGTAAAGAGTGTGTTGATATGTTACAAGACTTGGCAGAAGAGCACAACTTGTTCTATAAATACCTCGATAAACCCTTTAAATGGTCCGAAGATTTTGGCTATTTTTCACAGAAATACACCTGCGGATTTTTCGGATTGGGAGCTGGTGTTGATCAGGCAGCCTTGCACCATCCCGATTACGATTTTCCCGATGAGATTATTGAAACAGGTTTGACCATATTTACAGGTTTATACCAAAAAATAAATGTAGAATAGTATTTGCCAAAGCAATTAATTGGTATCAGACATTTCCAAGATGCCAGACATCAGGGTAATCAATTGTTTGTTGCATTTAAAAACTTCATTCTTGATTTAAATTTTCACACAAGTATAATGTCGCCCCAACAAACTCTATACCTGTGAATTTCAAATTCACAGGTATAGAGTTCGAGATATTTATCTCATTCGTACCAATCGGAATGAAGATTTTTTACCCTATATCATCTCAACTTATAAATTTGAGACAGTTACATTCAATAAAGTATCATAGAAAATTTTTAGGTAGAAAATCAAAATAAGTTAACCACAGCCTATGTCAAAAGCCCCTTTGTTTTTAATACTGACATTTCAATTTAATATTTCTCAGTTTCGCTTATCGTTCACAATAAAATTTAAATGCGATAACATGCTAAAGTATTGATAAAATGAGACTTTAAGGCTGTTGAGAGAATATGTTTTTAAGGAAAAATAAACTTATTAATTTTGTTTAATTTTTCTTATCCCTTGATAATCAGGAAAAAGTGCAGATTGGTCATGGAAGATAGCACTCTCACCAAAATAACTTAGACTCAATCTAAGTAATGCTTAGGTAAATTTGTTCAACTCAGAAAATCTCACGAAATTTTATTTACAGTTTAGAAGAGAGCGAGTATTGAAAACATTTTTGTTTTACATTCTACTGAAGAGAAATCTCAACTTTATGTAATTAAAATACAAATACTCAATCACACTTTTAAATGTCTTGAAGAAGCTTTTATACTTCTTCTTGATTTTAGAATATAAAAAGTTTTCGGCAAAGTGCCCCTGTGACCGAGGAGGCGAAGCTGTGTCGAGGCCATATTAAAAATAAGAGGATCTACCTTGAAAAATTGATTCGGGCTTCAACCACCCGTAAACCAAGTCGGTTTTTCATGAGGAACTTTCATTCACTTAGTATAAACCTTAACTCAATCAACCATGCAAGGCTTAAGAAGGCCGTATCTTTGGCACGCGATTTATACAAAATCGCGTGCAGAAAAGAGGCTACACCAAGAATTGTGCTCAAGCAACATTGAGTGCTACCTTCCTTTAAAAAAAGAGCTTCGCCAGTGGAGCGATCGAACCAAGTGGGTCGAGGAACCCCTTATTCGATCTTATTTGTTTGTGAAAGTCAGCGAAAGAGAGTATTACAACGTAATTAATTCGAATTACGCTGTAGGATATGTAACTTTTGGTGGCAAAGCTGTGCCTATACCTGAAGATCAAATTCAAGCTCTTCGAATTTTTCTTGACGATGAAAACCGCAAGGTGGATTTAAGTCATGAAAATTTGGAGAAAGGAGAATTGGTAGAGGTAATGGGTGGCCCTTTAAAAGGGATTAAAGGCGAAATCATGCAAATAAAAGGTAAGGATCGTATTGTTATTCGATTCGATTCTTTGGGAACTTGTGTTTATACTGACATTTCGTTAGACAAGATTAAACAAGTTCAACCCGTCGAAAGATACTGATCGCAGTATCACAATAATCAAGAAAGATTTATGAATAAGTTTGAAATAGTTACCACAATTGGATTGGGGTATATCGGACTTCCTACGGCCTCACTTATAGCTAGAAGTGGGATTCGTGTGCAAGGAGTAGATGTAAATCCAAAGGTAGTAGAAGCAGTAAATTTGGGCGAAATAATAATTGTTGAGCCCGATTTGGATGAACTGGTACACAAAGTTGTTGAAGACAATTTATTATCAGCTCATACCGAAGTTCAGGAAGCCGATGTTTATACCATCGCAGTTCCAACTCCTTTTAAAGGCAATCATGAGCCTGATATCTCTTATGTGCTTGATGCAACAAAAGCAGCAATTCCTTTGCTAAAGAAAGGCGATTTGTTCATTATTGAATCAACATCACCAGTTGGTACCACCGAAAAAGTTCGTGATTTAATATATGCAAAACGACCTGATTTGGCAGGTCAGTTATTCATCGCTTATTGTCCGGAGCGAGTTCTTCCGGGAAATATTATTTACGAATTAGAACATAACGACCGTGTTATTGGAGGTATTGATGAAGTATCCACAGAAGTGGCTTGCGAATTCTTTAGAAATTTTGTGATTGGAAAACTTCACAAAACCAATTCCAGAACTGCAGAAATGTGCAAATTGGTTGAGAACTCATCTCGCGACGTGCAAATAGCATTTGCCAACGAATTGTCGATTATTTGTGAAAAGGCCGGAATTAATGTTTGGGAGTTAATTGAATTGGCCAATAAACATCCAAGAGTAAATATATTGAGTCCGGGTTGCGGCGTAGGTGGACATTGCATTGCTGTTGATCCATATTTTATCGTTTCAGAATATCCTTTGGAGAGCCAGATTATCGGGAAAGCCCGGGAAATAAATAATTACAAGGCATTTTGGTGTGTTGAGAAAATTAAAAATGCAAAATTACAGTTTCAGCTAGAGCGTGATTACGAACCTAAAATTGCGATTATGGGTTTGGCTTTTAAACCTAATATCGATGATTTAAGAGAATCGCCAGCCATGTATATTGCAAATAAAGTAACTCAGTCCGATCAGGCAGATTATTTGGTTGTTGAACCGAATATTGATGACCATGCAAATTTTCAAATTTATGATTTTGAAATAGCTTTTGATATGGCTGATATGATTGTATACCTGGTTGCCCATAACGAGTTTAAAACCCTGCCATTTTCTGATGAGAAAGTAATTCTTGATTTCTGTGGAATTACAAATCATCAAGAAAAAACCTCTAATAAAATTCCGGTTGAGATTCCGAAAACAAAGGAAAACAAAAGGAATAAATTAAGATAATTCGATTACTGCATTTTTTATTACAATCTAATCGTTAAACATATGAGTGATAATAGCAAATATAGAGTTTTGTTGGTTTTTGGAACTCGGCCCGAAGCCATAAAAATGGCACCATTGGTTAAGGAATTTCAAAAATATCCGGAACAATTTGAAACCATTGTATGTGTTACCGGACAGCATAGGGAAATGTTAGATCAGGTTTTAAATTTATTTGAAATTGTGCCTGAGTATGATTTACAAATTATGAAATCGGGACAGGATTTATACGATGTTACAAGTCGTGTTCTAATTGGTATGAGAGATGTATTAAAAGTTGCAAATCCGGATTTGGTACTTGTACACGGCGATACTACAACTTCATCGACTACTGCATTGGCAGCGTATTATCAGCAAATACCTGTAGCACATATTGAGGCAGGTTTGCGTACCAATAATTTATATTCGCCCTGGCCCGAGGAGGCCAACCGACAAATAACCGGACGTTTGGCTCAATGGCATTTTGCACCAACCATAATGGCACAGAAAAACCTAATGGATGAAGGAATTTCAAAGAACAGAATTGTGGTTACCGGCAATACCGTAATTGATGCTTTGCAGCTTACATTAACGAAAATACATCGTTCCTCAAAAGTGGTTATGGATATTGTTAATGTTTTGCAATCCAAAGGAATTTCTACTGCCCGTGTTGCAGAATGGGTTTACAGAACTCGTAAAATGGTATTGATAACAGGACACAGAAGAGAAAATTTCGGCAAAGGATTTCTAAACATTTGTGAGTCGATTAAATTTTTGGCCGAGAAACATCCTGATGTAGATTTTGTTTATCCGGTTCATTTAAATCCAAATGTACAAAAACCGGTATATGATATTTTGGGGCAAACTCCAGGTACTGAAGACAAGAGAAATAGTAATATTTTCCTGATTGATCCGATTGATTACTTACCATTTGTTTATTTAATGGATTTATCTTACCTGATTTTAACCGATTCTGGTGGAATACAGGAAGAAGCACCATTTTTAGGAAAGCCGGTTCTTGTCATGAGAGATACAACCGAAAGACCGGAAGCTTTAACGGCTGGAACAGTAAAATTGGTTGGTACGGATTCTCAGAAAATTATTGAATCGGTAGACCTGTTGTTCCGGGAAGATGCAACTTATCGTAAAATGGCTCAAGCCATAAATCCTTATGGCGATGGTAAGGCTTGCATACGTATAGTACAGGAATTAAAGAAAACATCATCAATTCGCGAGCGCATTGTAGCCTAGATTCAACGATTTATGTCTGAATTAAAAAGCCAAACCATAACAGGAATTTTCTGGAGTTTTGTTGAAAAATTTGGAAGTCAGCTCATACTTTTGATTTCACAAATTATTCTGGCCAGGTTGTTAGAACCCCGCGACTTTGGGTTACTTGGAATGTTGGCAATATTTATTGCAGTATCGCAGGCTTTTATCGATAGTGGTTTCGACAATGCTCTGATTCAAAAAAAGAATGCCGATCAAACCGATTTTTCAACCGTATTCTTTTTCAATATCAGCATAGGTGTTGTGCTTTACCTGATCTTGTTTTTCGGAGCTCCACTTATAGCAGATTTTTTTAGAACTCCTGAATTGGTTGATCTTACACGAGTTGTTTGTTTAATTTTGATAATCAATTCCTTTGGCTTAATTCAATTTGTAAAGTTCAAAATTGAAATGAATTTTAAAGCCATTGCTCAAGTAGTTGTAACAGCAAACATTTTATCTGCTGTTGTAGGAGTAACATTGGCACTTTTAAATTTTGGAGTTTGGGCATTGGCCGGACAGGTAATGGGAATTTACATTTTCCGAACCATTCTGTTTTGGGTGAAGAGTTCCTGGAGGCCAAGCTTAATCTTCTCTGTTAAATCATTTAAAGGATTGTTCAGCTTTGGTTCGAAACTTTTACTCTCAGGCTTAATAAGTCAAACTTTCGAGAATATTTATTTACTGGTAATCGGAAGAATGTTTTCGGCAACGGCTTTGGGATTTTACGATCAGGCAAAAAAGTTTCAGCAAGTACCTGTTGCAACATTAGCACAAGTTGTTGGAAATGTAACTTTTCCGGCATTTTCGAAAATACAGGATGAAAACGAACGCCTTCGGATAGGATTTAGAAAACTTATTAAGCTATTGGTTTTTGTCAATTTTCCTTTAATGATAGGTTTGGCAGTATGTGCAGAGCCATTGTTTCAAATTGTATTGGGTGAAAAATGGTTGCCATCAGTTCCCTATTTTCAATTGCTGTGCATTGCTGGAATGATTTATACTTTGCACTCTTCTAACCTGAATATATTAAAGGTAAAAGGCCGTTCAGATTTGTTTCTTTATCTGGAAATCATTAAAAAAATATTTGTTGTTCTGGCAATAATTATAGGATTACGTTGGGGAATCATGGGACTCGTAGTCGGACAAATTGTAACCTCCTTTATTAGCTTTTTTATTAATGCATATTATACAGGAAAATTAATTTCCTATTCAACAATCAGCCAAATTAAAGATGTGAGTCAAACCTTTTTGATCACCATTGTAACTGCTGCTGTAATGAGCATTGGCTGGTTAATACAAAATCAGATTCTATCTCTCTCTTTTCAGATACTCGCTGGTATCGGAACATATTTACTATTGGCTTGTGCTACCAAACAAGAAGCAGTTAGCGATGGTATTTCAATTCTTAAAGAAATTATACCTACACAAAGATGGAAAAACGTAAAATACTAGTAACAAGGCCACAATTGCCACCGTTAAATGAGTTTATACCTTTATTGGCGGATATTTGGGATAGCAGATGGCTAACCAATAACGGAAAATACCATCAGGAATTTGAAAAGGCTTTGGCAAAATACCTTGGCGTACCCTATGTTGTTCTTTTTGCCAACGGCACTTTGGCCTTAATGGCTGCAATACAGTGTTTGCGTATAAAAGGCGAGGTAATAACAACACCATATAGCTTTGTAGCAACAACACACTCTTTGTGGTGGAACGATATCAAACCGGTTTTTGTAGATATCGAAACCGATTACTGCAATCTTGATCCGGAAAGAATTGAAGCTGCAATAACACCAGCCACAACAGCCATACTTCCTGTGCATGTATATGGAAATCCCTGCAATGTTGATAAGATTCAGGATTTGGCCGATTGCTACGGGTTAAAAGTAATTTATGATGCAGCACATGCATTTGGGGTTCGTTTAAATGGTTCAAGCGTGCTAAATTATGGCGATTTGTCAATTGTAAGTTTTCATGCAACCAAGGTGTTTAATACCATAGAAGGAGGCGCAATTATTTGTCATGATATTAAAAC
>JAOARS010000259.1 GCA_025210415.1 Marinifilum sp.
ACCTGAGTTCGACTAAAAATATCTTTCACAGAAAGTCAGATTTATTTAAGATTTGCATTAAAAAATCTGAAAGAATATCGGGTTATTTTGATGATTTTTTAATGTAAAGATTGAATGAAAATGACTTTTTCAAAGAATTTGATTGCTTTTGGCATAAATTCCCTCAAATCCCCTCGAAATATCCCGATATTCCTTCGAAAATTTCTACTCAAAATCAGTTCAAACTGTGACAATATTTTTAGTCGAACTCAGGTTAATAATACATGGAAAAAATCAAAGCATACCTATAAAAGTTCATTAATTTAATTATAAGTCTAAAAATATGAGTACAATAAAAAATCTGAATGCCAATCATTTAAGTGCAAAGCAAATAGAGAGTGCAAATACAAGTTTGGGAGATCTGGAAACCACATTGACCGTAACACTGAGTAACCTTAGCAGTGATGAACGCCGTAAATATGGCAGCATAAGCGAGCAAAATAAATTGTTTGTAAATAAAGTGAACGACTATGCCATAAATCAACCAACTTTAAAAAGCCCTGATGTAGATTGGGATGAGTTTACAAAAGACTTTAACAGCCGTACTTTTTTGGAGGGCATTATTGCACGTTTGGAAAACCTGCTTACGGGCGTTAAAAACGCTAAAATCTTACATGACCACGACAACTACCAGGCAGCCCTGGATGATTATGCTTATACCAACTATAAGGTTGGAACATCAGCTTTAGGTTATGAATCTAAACAAAATGAATTGAAACAATTCTTTAGCCGTACCAAAAAGGTAGATGAAGAACAAACAAGTGAGCAAGAATAAGTTCACATCCTAATAACCTGATTTCGATTAAAAATATTGTCACAGTTTGGTTTTTAATAGAAGCATAAAGATTCGGTATAGAAGTAGATAGATAATTTGTAGAAGCAATTGGGGTGCGGATTGAAGTAGGTGAATCATAAATAGAAGCGTTTAAGTTCCGAATAGAAGTAGTAAGCTTATTTATAGAAGCACTTGGCTTGGCTAAGCCAAAATTTACGATTCGGAACCCAAACAGATGTATAGGAAATCTCATTTTTTTGATTCCGAAGCCAAATGGATCATTTGGAAAGCACAAATTATCGATTTCGAGCCTTAAACGAAGATTAACGAACCATAAGAGAACATTTCGGAACCTAAAACCATAGAAAAGGTTCAATATGCGAAGAACTGAAAGTTACGTAAGGAATTTTAACCTTACCCAACAAAGATCTCAATCTTTTTGATAAGGATTCATTATTTACAAATGGAAATTATCACAAGTTATATCAAATATTTTCACAATCGGTATTATTGATAAAAACGACGAATAGCGATCATTATTGATTCGAGAGTTTCTAATTAAATATTTTACGTCTATGAAAAAGATATTATTTACCCTTTTGTGCATTGTAACACCTGCATTAATGTATGCACAAAACGAAATCAGTTATTCCTATGATTCAGCCGGAAACAGAATTGAACGTAGGCTTATTACATTAAAGTCAAATGTAAAATCGGCTTTTGCAGGAGAAAGCTTTAGTACTGATCGTGCAGATACTGATGTGTTCGAAGAAGAATTTAAATCAAGAAAAATTACCATTTACCCAAACCCTACCAAGGGAAATCTTTCCATTAACATATCCGGAGCCAATTTCAATAGTTCTTGTATGGCTCAAATATTCAGCATTACAGGAAAAAAGCTAAGGGAATTGCCTGTTCAGGCGAACAGCATAACACAACTTAATATGAACCATCTTCCTGCTTCAACTTACTTGTTGATATTGATTTTTGACGATGAAAAATTGACTTACAAAATTATTAAACAATAATTCCTAAGAATTAAAAGCTCCGTATGATTTATAATGGGTAGATAAAAGTAGTCATTATGTTGATTTTTTTGGTAAAGGGAATAAAGTTAAAAGTTCCTAAAATACTTAAAGTTAAAAATACTATTATTCATTCACTAAAAATCATATAGAGCCAATTAAAATAAGAGTTTCCTTGATTTGCTCCTTAGGGCAATCGCATTTAGAAATATTGTTGTGCGTAAGTGTTTCATTCAATAGTTCGTTAAGTTTTTGTAATAACCTAAAAAATAATGAGTTGTGGTTTGTATCAGTATATTATCAAACTGTTGACTATAAGAATCTTGTAAAAAAAACTTGTATCTCAAATCTAACAACCTGTTGTTTTATTAAAACCCAAAAAATTATGACCAGACAAATACTTTTTTCCGTTTTACTAATATGCATTGGCTATGGCACAATGGCTCAAGTGATAGATGACAATGGAGTTTCCGTTTTTAAAGGCGTGTACGGTACGTATTCCCCGGATGATACAATACCCAAAGTGGTACCACTAATCAATTTTGCAAATCCCTTTAGCTCTTTGGAGACTCAATCCGAATCGGCAGGCAGAGCCTTACCATCGAGCAATTTACACCCTCATATTCCTAACCAGGTAGCGATTGATAAAAATAAAGCAGTTGGCGAAATTCCCGTTATCGAGGGGAGTACCCCAACAGGAGGCAGAACGTATAATATTCCAATTCAGCTGGTACCAGGGCGCGAAGCTGCACAGCTTCAGTTGGGAATAACATATAATCACCAGGCCGGAAATGGCATTTTGGGTAAAGGTTGGAACATTAGCGGGTTATCGGTTATTACAAGAGGAAATTACAGCATTTACTGCGATGGCAAAACTTCTCCTGCGGGAAATACACTAAATGATCCGTTTTATTTAGATGGCAAGAGATTGATTAAAATCAGCCAGAATTCAAGTATCGTTTTTTATCAATCCGAACAAGGAAACATTAAGGTTGAGGGAATTATTAGCAGTGGAAATATAAAATATTTTAGGGTTCGTTATCCAAATGGAGGAATTGCTATTTTGGGTTATCCTTATCAAATTATTAATACACAGGTTTACCCCATAATAGAATATAGCGATGTACACCATAATGTAATCGATTATAATTATCATCATACAAACAATCAGTTTCGTATCAACACCATCAATTACGGAAGAAATTCCCAGCAGGGAAATTCTAATTATGCATCGGTTCATTTTGCTTATACGCAGCGAGATGATGTATCTTTTGTTTGGAACATGGGCGTAAAAACAAACTCAAATTATTTGCTGAGCAGTATTGTTAGCAAAGACAATTCAAACCCGGTTCGTACTTATAGATTTTCATATTCAGGACAAATGCAAAAATTATTGAGTAAGGTAGAGTGTAATGCAAACGGAAGTGAGTTAAACCCACTGGCTTTTTATTACGGAGAAAATAATCAGCTACAGGCAATCAATAAATTAACAACCAATTTGGGTTCATGGTTTTCCAATACATCGGTAAACAACCTGGCCATTAAGAAAGGAAAATTTTCGGCATGGAGCGATGATGACGGGCTGATTGTGTATCCGCCTAAAACAGCTTATCATGAATACTATAAATCTGGAAACTGGAATCATCATTCCAAAAAGTATTATCAGAACCTGATGCACCCCGATCAGGAAATCCTGGTTTATCATGGTTTGGAATCTTCGTTTCATTATCCGCAAAAAACAAAAACAGGAACAGGTTTTATTGATATGTTTTCGGCCGATGTTGATAAAAATAATTTAGGGGAGGAAGTGGTAAAGATAAACATGACGAATGATGACAATGTATATGACAGGATTGAATTTTCCATTTACAAGTCGGCACCGGCATCTTCGGGTGGAGGCTTGGCTTTTTGGAAGAAAAAAACGTTTAGAACCCGTACCATTTTATCTTGGCACAATTCACGATCGGTACACCCAAAATTTTTCTATCCCGGCGATTTTAATGGCGACGGCATTAATGAAATTTTTGCAATATCCTGTAATCACCCCTTGGGAAAACAAGAGGTAAGCTCAAGATGTTATCTTTTCGATTTGCAAAGCGGAACCAAAAAATTCGACTGGCATGTTTTTAATTTCAACATAAAGTTTAATACCAATGGCGAAAACAATGACCGAATTATTCCTTTTGATTACGATGCCGATGGAAAAACAGATATAGGTTTAATAAACAGTTCGGGTTTGCACATTTATACTTTTAAGATTTCGGGTTCGAGCTATTCTTTGGTAAAAGTAGGCAGCAATTCGGCCATTACCATTAACAACATTAAAAACAAAAGATTTATGTTTGGCGAATTTAATGGCGACGGAAAAGTTGACATGTTGCTTTCGCCACAGGAATCTTATACAACAAATGCTTATTATGTGATACCGGTAAGTACTCCCAAGATGTGTTTAAGTTGTAATAAATTAAACCCAATGCTTGATAATAGTTATAAATGTCGTCATTGTAACAAATCATTATTTCCTTCCCATAGTTGCTACAAATGTGGCAGAATACTGGAAGATGGCGGAGGTGGCATGGATCTCAAAAAACTGAAAGATGAAAATGCAAGATTTCCCGGTCTTGGTGGTTTATCTTGCCTTTCGCATGGATCTCATGTAAATGTTACAGTACCCAATTATGTAGACAAAGGAAAAAACTGGACCATATATTACAGCAAAGGCAACGGCTATTTTGAAAGCAAAGTGGTGAGTGTAAAAAACAACGACAGACATGATGAATATGTTTTGCAGGATATGAATGGCGATGGTACCACCGATTTGGTTTGTACCAATAAATCAGGAAACATCTCTGTTTACCCGTCGCGAAAAGGAGTTTTAAGTACAGAAAAATTAAATGGCAGTGCTAATGTGGGAAGCAATGCCTACCTGGTGCCATCAATGGTAGCAATGGGGAATTACCATAGCCAGGTGTTGGCCTTAAACAACAACAAGGTTTATAAGCTTAGGTATTCGTTGAACGAGGCTGGCCAGCAATTGTTAACAGCAGTTGTAAATAGCTATGGCCTTGTTTCCAAAACCAGGTACCAGTTAATGAACTCGGGCGATTACGATCTTTACAGTGAAACATATGGAGCAACATTTCCATATCAAAAATTTTGTGCACCTATTTATCTTACAGCCGAAACGCAAACCTGGCTGAACAATGTAAAAAGAACCCATCATACTTTTAGGTATCACAATTCAATACTTCACCGACAAGGATTAGGTTTTCGCGGATTTGAACGCATTAGCAGTTACGATAGAATCCGAAATCAATCGGTAAGCTCATATTTTAACCCTTTGCAATTTGGAGTACTAACAAAACAGGAAAGTACACAGGCTACCGTTACCAATCAGTATTCCATTAATGTTGCATCGAACAAAATTGTTAAAATTAATTTAAGTAAAAAAACGGTAACCGATAAGGTAAAAGGCAATACCATAGTAACAACATACTCTTACGACTCCTATGGGAACATGCTGGAAGAAGATGTAAATTATGACGATGGGTCTTATGACTATTTGGATGTTACTTACTCCAACACCAATAATTCGAGCCAATATGTTTTGGGATTGCCTTTAAGCAAAAAAACTACAAGAGTGGTAAATGGAAATGTATTTATCGAAAAATTGCTTACATCCTATTCCAATTACCGGCCTAAAACAATTACTGCTTATGCAAACAACAATAAAGCAAGCGAAACCACGTATGAATACGATGCATTGGGCAATGTAATTGCGAAAAAAGAAAAAGCCTATTCATCCTCCAAAACATTTACAACCCGTTACAAGTACGATTCAAATTTCCGTTACCAAACAGAAACTACTGATCATTTGAATCATAAAACCACCTTTACAAGAAATGCATTGGGCCAGGTAACTGCAGAAACAAATTTTAAAGGGAAAAAAACAACTTATGCTTACGATAATTTGGGCAGGGTATTGCAAAGCATTTTGCCCGATGGAGAAACGAATAACTACTCTTACAACTGGAGTAATCTTGGAGGCGATTTTCTTTACAAAGTAACCAACACATCGAATGTTTCGCCGGCAAGTATCGAATATTTAGATGCATTTGGACGAAACCTGCGAAAAGGAAGCATAGGTTTTAACGGGCAATGGGTTTATGCCGATACCGAGTTCGATGTAAAAGGAAGAATGTACCGCCAATCGAACCCATACTTTTCGGGAGGTACCAAACTTTGGACTACCTATGCTTACGACTCTAATGATCGGGTAACTTCTGTTACCGCTCCATCGGGCTCTGTTACCTCTGTTTCTTATAGCGGTAATAGCATAACAACAAGCCGGGCCGGACGAAGCAGTACGAAAACAAGCAATGTGCGCGGAGATGTAATTTCCGCTTCCGATCCGGGAGGAACAATTGCGTATAGCATTAGAGGCGACGGACAACCTGCCAGCATTACAGCTCCGGGCGGGGTACTAACCAGGTTTGAGTACGATGGATTTGGCAGAAAAACCAAAATGATTGATCCAAGTGCCGGAACGGTTCAATACCAGTACGATACCGATGGTAATTTGAGCAAAACAATTGATGGCAATAACAAAACCATTAGCAAAACCTACGACCAGTACAACCGTTTAAAGCAGAAAGTGTGTCCTGAGTTTACCACAACTTATACCTACAATTCCGATGGTTTGCTTAGTTCCCTAAATTCGAGCAATGGCTGTACTACCAGCTATACTTACAACAGCTTGTTTCAGCTTACTTCTAAAACGGAACAAATCGACGGACACTCCTATTCCGAAACATACAATTATGCCAATGGCCGTTTAAGCAGCACAACTTATGGTCCTTTAAACTATACGCTAACTTATCATTACAACTCCAATAACTATTTGTATTCGTTAAGAAACAACGGAGCAGCACTATGGACCGTAAACACGCAAGATGCACATGGCAAGCTAACAAAGCAAACTTTTGGCAATGGAGTGGTGGCAAACAACAATTACGACACTTACGGAATGCCAACCGAGGTGAAAGCAGTAAAAGGTAGTCGTACCATTCAGCATTTTGGCTATAGTTTTAACAATGCCACAGGAAACCTAAGCAGCCGTAGCGACCAAAAAAGGAACATTACCGAAAGTTTTGAATACGATAATTTAGACAGGTTGACCAAATGTTCAGCATTGGGAGCCCATGCAAGTGTTAGCTATTTGCCCAATGGCAACATTAGTTCCACAAGCGAACTGGGAGCTTATACTTACGAAAATGCTGCCAAACCCTATGCCGTAAGCAAGGTAGGCAACAACAACAATTTGATACCCACAGTACAGCAGAACATTAATTACACCAGCTTTAAGCGTCCTGCTCAAATTAGCGAGCAGGGAGTGAATTTGAATTACAAGTACAACCATGCTTTTTATCGTGCCAAAGCTTCCTGGAGCGGCAATGGTTCAACAAGTACCAAATATTCTTTTGCCCAAGGCAAGTACGATAAGGAAATTAAGGGAGGCATTACCACAGAACGATTGTATATTGGCGGTTCGCCATACGATGCACCCGTTGTAATCGAGAAAAAAGGAAGCACGCTTACAACATTGTACATTCATCGCGATTATTTGGGAAGCATTACCCAACTTACCAACCAAAGCGGAAACCTGGAGGCAGAATACAGCTACACAGCCTGGGGTTTGTTAAGAAATCCGGCCAACTGGCAAGTATACACACAAGGCAACGAACCTGCACTGCGTTTGCAGCGAGGCTACACGGGGCACGAGCATTTGTTTGCTTTTTGTTTGATTAACATGAATGGCAGAATGTACGATCCTTTGCTTAAACGCTTTTTAAGCCCCGATAATTACATTCAAAACCCCGATTTCACGCAAAATTTTAATAGATTTGGTTATTGCCTGAATAACCCGTTGAAATACAAGGATGAGAATGGAGAATTTTTCTTGGGAACGATAATAACCTTTTTTGTTGATTTGGTAAAAACTGCATTTTTTGATGGAGGTTTGGATTTTACAAGTTCAAGTGCAAGAAGAGAAGCCTGGCGCAATTTTGATCCAACGGCATCGTGGTCGGCAACTAACAAAGCATGGAAAATAGATGTTGGAGGATTTATAACAGATCCGAATCGATCATTTTTTGGAAGGTTATTGCAAGTATATTCAAGGTGGACCTGGGAGTTGCCACAAACGCTTTTAGGAAAAACATACACCCATGTACGAAATTTGTCAGGAAAAGTA
>JAOARS010000261.1 GCA_025210415.1 Marinifilum sp.
ACATTGAAATGAGCATTATTCTTCTGCTATTTTAAGATTACACTTCATTAAAAAATAGCGCCGTAACTCTGCTATGCCTTAATTTTTTAACTTGTCTAAACTCAAAATATTCAAAACAATTTAACGCTCATTCCAAAATAAAATTGGTATTAATTGAAACTTAGCTTATTAAACACGATCTGTTTTTTTGTAATTTTACAGTCGATTATTTCCATAAGCATTTTAGATATTCTACACCTACAAGCCCATGGTTGTTTAGAAAACAATTAAAAAAGTATGAGAAGCTTTTGCAAAGCTTCCCTTACTCCCAATTTCTGCCTTAAAAGTTTCTCAAAACTTGGCTTGACACTAGTTTCTAAACTCGTATCTGAATGCATGAGGACTTACATACATCACATCACCAACTGTTCCTGTACCTTCCATTATTTCCGGTGTACCTACAGGTTTACCGGTTTGTAAATCGAATACATAAACCTTATAATTTCCACCCATACTTGTAGCAATAACCAGTTTGTTAAAATCTAAAGGTTCCGGGGTTGAAACCCTGTAATTGTCATCATGAACAATATGCTCGATAAAGTCGATATGTTCACCCGCTCCAAAAGTATAAATTACTTCTTCAGACTTATTTTGCATATTGTAAAAACTAAGGGCATTGTCTTTAGTAAAATAGAGTAGATCAGCTCCTTTATTAAGGGCAAAATTCTCTGCATCAACCAACCCCGAAGCCATAGGAACAGCTTGTAAATCAACAATTAAAGGAATAGAACTCCCACCATATTGGTATGCAGCATACATATCAAGTTCTGCAATTTGCAGATTTGAAGGAGTCGTTCGATTTTGAAGTAACATATACCCTTTACCCGTAGAGCGTCCTGCCAATTGATATCCCATATAAATAGGATCTGAATCCATATTTTCCGTTGGGTAGGTGCCAACTCCAAAAGTTTTTAATTCTGTAGAGTTCGATGGTACCCAATACAATGTATGGTGTTTTTTATCATGCACTATTGGGCCATGGTTACGATGAGAGACAAGGGCATGATCAGATAGTTCATAGTCATGATCGGCAATTCTATCATATCCAAATCTACCACTGTCGCTTCCATCTACTCTAAGAGAAGAAACTTTTGAATTATTTGCAAAATAAAAAGTTCCACCACCTACAAGAAAGAAATTAGGGGCCACAGGACCATTGTATCCATCAACATACATTCCACTAAGTTGATTTAATTCTTTACTATCCTCTATGCGCATCATTGAAAAATCATTGTCGCTTAAAAGAGCCAAAGTTCTAATATCTTTCTCCAAAATATTGGTTTCCGGATTTCCCCAAGAATAGACATCCATCCACCCTATTTGCTTAGCATTCCCACTTAAAGATCTCCCATTAACACTAGAAAACACATCAGAAGCCTTACCTGTTGAATTGAACAAATCAAAATCGGTACTATTGTCTTTATGCTTTAGCACATACCAACCTCTAGATTTAGTCGTTTCGACAAAAAGCTGAGTTTCGGTGAAATCTTTCACTCCAGTTTCTACATCTTCAACACAAAATATTAAAGTGTACGAATTAGGTTTTAATGTTACAGGATAATTTAAATTCAGCTCTGTACTAATTGTATCGTATTTTCCTTGTCCCGATAACACATCGTTTGTGTAATGATACCAGTAATATTTGAAGTTGCTATCTTCAGAAGAAGTAAGCGTCGGGTTAATTTTCAAAACATCAAAACCTGTTTTTACAGAATAGTTTTCTAAAATGCCATCTACACTAAATTCTTTTAATTTAATCTCATCCAACATGCTATCATCGTTAACACAAGATGAAAACATGAAGAGACTAAGTATAATTACAAGGTAATAATATATTTTATTCATTTTTTTTCAAAATTAGAATCAAAATGTGAACACTAGAAGTTAACAACGTATTTTTCCAGGTTCACATCCTGAATATTAATGATTAATATTATCCAAAAGTAACGAGTTCTCCTTCACTTTGTCCTTCTAAAGGTTCCTCTCTAAGAGGGTTATCCGGATGACTGTCATTATATTCTTTTAACTTTACTTTAAATAAACCTCTATAGTAACTTCTCAAGGAAGAATCTAAATACAAGTTATCCACAAAATCATCATCTATAATTAAACCTGTAACATCATACATAAATTTATGCTTAACAGGACCATAATTACCAAAATAATAATCAATAGTTGAATTCCAGGTAGTAGGTTTAGTGAATTTATCTGTGATCACGATTACTCTTTCACTATGTTCCCTTTCTCCCATATCAAAAAAATCATTCTGAATGATTTTTATTTTTAGCCTGACTGAATTTATTTTCAAAGAAGCATTGCGCAATACAACAATAGGAATCTTAGCTGTTGTAGAATCTGCTTTAATAATCATTCTTGATTGAATAGATGGATCGGATAAAGAACTAAAGTGAGTTCCTTCTATTGCTCCATTCGTAATATCCACATAAGTGGAGTCCTTTTTATTGCCATCATCATCATAAGTAAAAACCCATTCTTTTTCGGTAACCTGAGCAAAAGCTACTCGCCTGTCAGTATCAGATAAATTGCCAAGGGTTTGCACTCCTACCCAAATGGTATCTGAAACTTTTGAAGCATCATCGAATATAAAACTTTTGGTTACCAAAGTATCTCCTGAAAATTGTATTCTGTCGCCGCCTTTATAATCCATCAAATCCTTTTCGCAAGCTGAAAATAAAAACAAAAAAAGGACGATTGGTATATATTTTAAATTTTCCATGTTTCAAAACTTTAATATTAATTACTTAAGATCTCTGTATCGGGAACAGGAACAACATATTGCTCATCTGACATATCAATTTGAGATAATACAACATTCTTAACTCCATGTCTTTTGTATGCATAAAACATTTGCCCTTCTCCCCAAAACTCTTTATTGTATTCTTTAATCACACGACTCAGCCTATCTGCTTCATCAATAAAAGGGGCGTAAATAAAATCTCTTGTCTGAGCAAATTTTTCAAAAAGGGTATTGCTCTCTGGCAACGAAGACGTTTCTATTGCAATAAGGTACATTTCAGATAACCTCATTAAAGGAATTACCTGTTTCTTAAGGTAATTAACATCCTTATCCTGATTGTATTTTTTGAAGAAAGATATGTTTTTGCCAGAGGAATTCACACCATCAATCCATAGGTTATTAAGCCTTATATCTGTTGGATCGTTGTTGAAAATATAGTTATTAACATAACCTTGTCTCATACTATAATGACCATAAGTAAATAAATTCGTCGATGTTTCCACTAAGTTAAACACATGTAAACCTAACAGGTGTTCTTTTACCAGTGTATAATCCAATTCTGCAAAATCAGATGATACACCTAAATTAAATTTTAAGCTACCGTCTTCGTTGGTGGCAGAAATAACCATTTTTGCATATTTATATGCCTCGGCCTTATTTTGAGTCCATAAATAGAATCGGGCTTTTAAACCTAGTACCACATAATAATTCATTCTATATCTTCTAAATGCAGAATAATCATCGTAAGGCTGAAACTCCCCTTCATGAATCTGATTCAGATCTTCTACACTATACTTTACAATTGGATCTTTGTCTTTAAGCAAAGCTTCTGCATCCGATAAATCTTTTAGAATTAAATTTGTGTAGTTTGCATATGAAGAGGGCATATTTACCTCCTTTGACAAATTTGTAACATAAGGAAAATCGAGATTTGTAGGGTCACCTGTGGGTATTGGGCCAAATAATCTTAACAGATCAAAATGACAATATGCTCTAATTGCCAAAGCTTCTCCCTTTATTATTTCATACATTCCATCACTAAAAACAGCTTTATTTTCATCAATATTTTCCAAAATAGAATTCGCATTGGCAATTACATTGTACATTTTGCCATATATTGATGCCATCTTATTTTTTACATATCGGTTAGAGTAATCATATTCTAACAAAGCTCTTACCTCTTGTTCATCTGCAGGTACAGACCAGTGATAAACCATAAACTCCGTAGTAGACAATGTTAGGTCTTTCCCATAAAGACCTGGGCTTTTCAGTTTCAGGTAAAGGCCTGTTAAGGCATCCTGAAAACCGCCTTCAGTTTCAAACATTTCATCTTCTCTTACCTGTGATTTTGGTTTAACATCAAGCCAATTATCGCAGCTAAACAAGGTTAAGCCTGATAAAATCAACAAACCATATAATATATTTTTCATCTTAATTATTTTTTATTAAAATCTAGCAGCTACTGACATTGAAAATTTGCGAGAAAATGGATAGGATGTTCCTCTTTCTGCTTTTATTGTTGAGATATAAAAAAGATTCTCGGTATTAAAAGTAAATCGTAACGACTGCACTTTAAAATTGTTACGTACCCAAGTACTTTTTAGATCATAGCTTAAATTGATATTCTGACATGTAAAGGTTGATTCATCCTGAACAAATCTTGAAGATGCAAGTGTGATCTCTTTATTATTTAAATCTTTAAAGAATGTTTTATCACCAGGTTTTTGCCATCTATCATCATATACTCTTTGGTCAACATTGTACCTGTGATCTGCATTTTCAATCTTAGATATTAACGTTTGATTATAATACTGACCTCCCCACTGGTAAGCAAAAGAAGCATTAAGATTGAAATTTTTATAACGAAACATCGAACTCAAATTACCTCTAAATTTAGGACTGGCTATTCCAGCAAAAACTGTATCTTCTCCATCCCAAACCGAAGTCACCTCACCATCTTTATTCAGAAAAAGTTCTTTACCTGTGCTTGGATCAATACCTAAAGAAGGTACCACATATATTGCATCTATTGGATTACCCTCGTAAAATAACTGGTTTGGTTTTGTATTTTTTTGTAATTTAATTACTTCATTTTGAGATTTTATAGCTTCAGACAACTTTATAATCTCACTTTTATTATGAACTAATCTACCTGTAACAGACCAAATTAATTCTTTCTGTGTATCACGAATTAAGAAGGCACTCGCCATTAATTCAAATCCTTTGTTTTCTACTTCACCTACATTTTCGGTATAGGATGAAAATCCACTAGATAAAGGCAAATCCATTTCGGAAAGCAAATTTGATGTTGTTTTATAAT
>JAOARS010000262.1 GCA_025210415.1 Marinifilum sp.
GAAGATCTGAAATGTTTTTAATTGGATTTTTCTGCTCAAAATGCGACTGCATCCAATGCTTATCTATTTGAAAATAAAATATTTAAAAGAAGAGGTTTATTAAAATCCTGACAGAAGATTTTTTTCAATTTTGCACAGCCTACCTTACAGGACTTACATTTTAACCATTGACTCTCATTAATTATAGAGTTTAATCTTATCTTTTCAATAGTTTTTTGGTAATTCTGTTGCCATCATTGGAGATGAAAGTAACAAAGTACATTCCTTTAGGTAAATTCCCAATGGAAATGCTTGTGTTTGGCGATTTTACTTCCATGATATTACGGCCTGTTAGGTTTGTTATGTGAATGGAAACTACTTTATCGATATTTGTTAGTTTTATTTCTCTGGTTGCAGGATTTGGGTAAAACGAAGGAATGTTTTTGGCATACAAATCTTTAATTCCTGTAACGATTTCAGTTGTAAAAGACCAATCAGAACTCGATGATATTCCAGAGAAATTCACATCGTGTTTACTTGTAAAAGCATCCTTATCAATAAGAATATAATATTCTGTAGCACTTTCCAAATCGTTAGGAAGATTGATGGTAACAATTTCTCCGTTAAAGTTAGCATCAGAAGCTAAAATACTCATTGCTTCAGTGCCATCATTATAAACTTTAATGCTGCCGTTTCCGGCCTGAACATCCTTATCAAATGTTAATTCTAAATCGGTATCAATTGAAACACCGTTGCTGTCGTCTTCGGGATTTAAACCAAGCAATTTAGGAGCAGTGTAGGTTGCTGTAAAATTCCAGGTATCTTTACCTGATATTCCATCAAAAGTATTTGAAGAAGCATCGGTAATGGCACCATTTTCGATTAACACGTAGTATTTTACACCTTCTTCGTAAATTGCTTTGGAATTAATTAACAACTGGTTGCTTGAGTATTGTAAACGAGGGCTTGGTATGGTTAAAGTTTCGAAAACCGAATCGTCATCATATCTTTTAATGGTAACAGAGCCTGTGCCTTCTTTTACATCTTCATTAAATTTAATAACCAAATTTGCTGTTACTGAAACACCATTTGAGTTGTTTTTTGGAGAGAGCTCCGTGATTTTTGGACTTTCAGTATCAACAACAGTTGTCCATACTTCTTCAACCCATTCAGGATGATCGATAAATGGGTTTCGATTGTTTTGGATGGTGTATATTTTTTCGTTGCGAGTTTTTTCTGCATCATCAACAGGATCTTGCTTGTGCCATTGTTTAAGAACTGATAGTTTGCCGAATACAGGAGTTTTATCTGAAATTTTACTGAAACTTAAATCGTCAGTCATTTTAAGATCGGGGTATCCGTCTTCACCATCGTAACGAACTGCCATGTAGAATATCATGCGAGCAATGTCACCTTTAACAGCATCGCGTGGTTCCCAGGTAAAATCATCATCATCGAATTTGCAGTTTTTGGCTTCGTTATGAGCAGTGCCTCCATTATCAAAAAAACGATTGCTACGATCAGAGTTTACACTTGCATCGCAAGGTCTTAGTGCATGTATGTCAGTACCGGGACCTTCAGCAGTTCCAAAATCTCCATGCGATTTGGCCCAAATGTGCTCGCGGTTCCAATAATCTTGTTGGTTGTTTTTTGATTTATCTGTTTTTGGGATAGATCTGCCTGTATAGATTAAAATTACATTGTTTGCATTGTTGGGATCTTGATCTGTTTCTTCCAGGGCTTCCCAAACATTATAAGTATCGCCTGCTTCCTTTGTTGTATAAGGTAGTTCGGTATGTCCTTTAATGATATTGTGCAAAGCTGTTTTTAGTTCGCTTCCGGTTTTACCGGTTGCAGACTGATAGTATTCCTGAACACTTACTTGTGCAAACAGAATACTGCTCCACAGAAATAGTGCATTTAGAATTAAAAGAGTTTTTAAGCGTAAAAGTTTTGTCATACAGTATGCCTTATCAAATTTGTACTTTGTAGGTTGATAGCATAAAATGGTTGTGGTTGGTTGTATATACTACGAACAAATCGCAGAAAAGTGACTGTTGTTGTACAGAATATTGCCTGCAAATTAGGAAATATCTGTCAGACAGCCTTAGTTTTTAACAATATTTTGATGAAAAAATCCCGCCTAAGCGGGATCATGAAATATTATAATTTCAACTTCGTTAATTAAGACTTTTTATTTAGTAACAACTTATCGTAGAAATAAAGTGCTATTACAGCGAATAATCCAATTGCTAAAATTACGTACCAGATATTGTCTGGATTATACGTATTCCAAAGAAATTGAGTTAATTCATTTTGATTCATGCCCATTAATTCACCAGCTTTGTTAAAATAATCCGTAGCAGAGAAATCTTTCGAAATTGCAGGGATATTTAATCCTTGCTTCTCAACTTCTTTTACCAAAAGGTTTACCTTATCCGACATGCCACCATATACATTACCAGAAATAATTCCACCTAAAGTACTACCAAAAAATACAGGTAAAAATGAACAACCCATATACAAACCAACTTTGTCCTTTGGTGCAATTCTGCCAATATATTCAGTAATTTTTGGAGAACTTGCCATTTCACCAACTGAGAAGATGAAAATTGCTACGATCACAAATAATACATTTTGTGTGTATAATGTTAGTGCCATACCAATTGTACAAACTAAAATTCCACCCATCATTGCTTTTAAAGGCTTCATTTTCATTACAATTGATGATATGATAATTTGGAAAATGATAATAAACATGGCATCGAAATTCACAATAAACTCTGAATCCATTTGTCCATTTTTACCATAAGTTTCGGTTACGGCTGGCATAAACCCTTCAAAGAAATTGTAGACTGAAGATGTATCAACCCATTGTGTGATAAATACTGGTAGAGTAAAGAATAGTTGATAGTACATGCTCCAAAAGGCTGCAACAAGAAGAAGGAAAATTACGAATTTAAAATCACTTAGTGCAGTTCCGATATTTCTGAATACATTCCCAATAGCTTCTCCTAAAGATTCTTGCTTAATCTCTCTTTCAGGCTCTTTGTAGAATAAAATCAGAATAAAATTGATTAAGATTACACCTGCCGAAATATAAAAAACAGTAGTGTATCCGCTGTCTTTGTATGCAAGAGTTACTAAAGGTCCAATAAATGCACCAATATTAACCATCATGTAAAAAATTCCGAACCCGATTGATGAAGTTTCTTCATCGGTTGTTTTGGCAACAGTTGCCGAAATTATCGGTTTAAAAAGAGCTGCACCTAATGCCAAGTATAAATACATTGCGAACACTCCAGCAAATGTATTGAAAAGAGGTAAAGCAATAAAAGCTGTACTGTATACGATAAACGATATTCCAAGTACTTTTTTGTAACCGTACTTATCTGCAATGGCACCTGTAATTACAGGAAGGAAATATAATATACCAGTACCAACTCCCATGATAATCCCTTTTTGAGATTGTGATAATCCTAGAGCTCCTATATCGGTTGATCCCGTAAGATAGTTCGCAAATAACATGAAAAATCCGTACCAAGCCCATCGCTCAAAAAGCTCTATTGTATTGGCGACCCAAAAGGTTCTGGGGAATTTTTTAAATACTTTAACAATGCTCATTTTAAAAATTTTAGGTTATGTAGATTGGTTGATGTAAGTAATTTAAGATCAGAGCTAATGATAACTATATATTAGCATTGTTCTTAACTTTAAGTACTTTCAACTTATAACTTTTTTGACTTAAAACTTAATTACAATTCCATTTCCATTGAAGATTACCCTTTGGTTTTTCCTCTTGTGAAAATAAAGGCCTGCAAAATAGCCAATTCCTCCGCCCAAAACAACATCTGAGAACCAGTGTCTGTTTCTGTACATTCTGGCTAAACTAACCGATGCTGGAATTGCATAGATCCATTTGCTATATTCTTCGGCAAAAGGAGTGAACACAGACCATGCCACAAATGCATGTCCCGAAGGAAAAGATTTGGTGTTGTTGTTATTTCCTCCAAAGGCATCGAAATGCATGTTGCCATGCATCTGGTCGGGACGAGAGCGGCCTGCAATAATTTTAATCCCTTCGGTAAGAATTGCTCCTGTTATTAATGCTTTCGCAGAGTTAAGTGCTGTGTTGGAAAGTTGTTCGTCTTTTATAATTGTACCAATTGCCCATGTGGCTACAACAGATGGTGCAATAATTTTCTTTTCGCCAAACTCGTTAAAGAAATCGGTGTATTTTCCGGCAAAAGAACTTTGGTTGTCTTTGATTCTATCATTGGTCCATTCATCAATCAGAAATGCACTGCCCAGTAATCCGCCAAAAACAACCAGGTTTTTACTGCTAAATACTTCTTTGCCTAAGCCAGGGTTTAAGATATTTCCGGAGCTTTTAAAGTAGGGAATAGAATCTTTTTGAGTTTGTGCGATTCCTTTTAAAGTAACGGAAATCAATAAAATTAATAAGAGTGGGAATAGTTTACTTTTCACGGGTTGAATTTTAGAATCCAACAAAAATAGAAGATTTTTTGGATAGGAGAGGAGCAATTGATACAATTAAAACCTGTAATAAAAACCTATTGATAATTCGGGGAGAGAAATTTTATTAAAGCCTAAATAATATTGATAATTCTCTCCGTTTTCAGATTGCTCTGTAATTGAATCCGGGAAATTGGGGATGAAAGTATAGCGCAAATTCATATCAAAAGCCCAATTATCTGATAAATAATACATGAATCCAACATTGGGAACCAAACCAACTTTATTTTCCGTTACTTTTCGTTTTTGAGAAACGGAGCCTCCTGAACTGGAAATAAAATTATCCTCGAAATGATATAAAAAGTAACCAAAACCAATGGATGCATAAGGCTTGAAATCTCGATCCCAGGCATTAAAAATGAAACCTCCTTTCAGTATAGCAGAAGCAATATTGTAATCCACGTTATGAGTGACTGACTGATTGCCAATCCAAAAATCATCTTGCCCCAAATGAGTATATCCCAATTCAGCACCTATTAAAATTTGCTTGTTCAACATCATTTGACCACCTAAGTGAAAAGCTAATCCGGCTTTGGCCTGATCTCCAAAATTTCCTATAGGATAGGCATATCCCAACGAACCACCCAAAATAAACTTCTGATCTTTATAATATTGAGAATATGATTCTAAAGAAAAAACTATGGCAATAAGGGCGATTAAAAGACGCTTCATTATTTTCAGAATTTGAATTGACAAAGGCTAATTTATAAAAAAACCGGAAACTCTTGCGAACTTCCGGCCTCAATTCTTATCGTGTGAATTTATTCGATCACTTTTAATTCTTTACCAATTTTGATGAATGCTTCCAATGCCTTATCCAAATGCTCTCTTTCGTGAGCCGCAGAAAGTTGAATGCGAATGCGAGCTTGTCCTTTTGGTACAACAGGATAATAGAATCCAATTACATATATTCCTTCATCTAATAATTTAGCTGCAAATTGCTGGGAAAGAACTGCATCGTATAACATTAAGGCGTTAATTGCAGAATCAGATGGTTTCACATCAAAACCTGCTTTTAACAATCCTTCACGGAAATATTGAGCATTGGAAATTACTTTATCTCTCAATTCAGTTGATTCCGTCAACATATCGAAAACAGCAATTGATGCCCCGACAATTACCGGTGATAGAGAGTTAGAGAACAAATAAGGACGAGAACGCTGACGCAACATATCGATAATCTCAGCTTTACCAGTTGTGAATCCGCCTAAAGCTCCACCCAACGCTTTACCTAAAGTAGAAGTAATGATATCAACACGATCCATACAATTGTGATATTCGTGAGTTCCACGACCAGTTTCACCAATAAAACCAGAAGCATGGCTATCGTCAACCATTACCAAAGCATTGTACTTCTCAGCCAAATCGCAAATTTCATTCAACCTTGCAATGTCGCCATCCATTGAGAATACACCATCGGTAACAATGATACGGTAACGCTGAGCCTGAGAAACTTTCAATTGCTCTTCTAAATCAGCCATATCTGCATGCTTGTAACGGTAACGAGCAGCTTTACACAAACGAACACCATCGATAATTGATGCGTGGTTCAACTCATCAGAGATAATTGCATCATCTTTTGTAAATAATGGTTCGAAAACACCACCATTGGCATCGAAAGCAGCTGCATACAAAATGGTATCTTCCATTCCGAAGAACTTGGCAATCTTCTCTTCCAGCTCTTTGTGGATATCAGTAGTTCCGCAAATAAAACGAACAGATGACATTCCATAGCCATGAGAATCTAATGCCTTTTTTGCACCTTCCATTACACGTGGATGTGATGACAAACCAAGGTAGTTGTTTGCACAGAAGTTCAATACTGTTTCACCAGTATTCACTTTAATTTCTGCTCCCTGTGGAGTGGTAATAATTCTTTCGTTTTTGTATAAACCAGCGTCTTTAATGCCTTGTATCTCTTCGGCAAGATAATCTTTGAATTTTCCGTACATGTGTATGTTGTTTTTGATATTTGATTTATCGTTTGAAAATTACTATCCAAAATTACAATAAAATTCATCTCTAAAAGAAGGGAAAAATTGTTTTTTATATGGTTTTTGCAAAATAGAGAAGTAAACTTTACTGCGATTCCTTATTTTTAACTGCAATTTTACTTTTTATCCTTTTTCTCCCTATCAATATTGATAAACAAATAGATAGATGAAAATCCGGATTATTGATTATGCCAAGGCAATAAAAAAAATGATTCTTTTTTGAAAAAATATTGAAATAGCTGTTGCATTATTGGGTAAATCCTGTTAGTTTTGCATCGCAATTTTCCTCAAGAACGTAGTTCAAATGTGAAGTACAGAGGAAAATTAGGAGTTATACTCCTCCTTAGCTCAGCTGGTTAGAGCACCTGACTGTTAATCAGGGGGTCCTAGGTTCAAGTCCTAGAGGGGGCGCAAGCAACGGATGCGAGGTTGGCAATTTAATTTGGTTTGTACAGCCGGCGTTTTAGGGGGGGGTTTCTGCTCGGTAAA
>JAOARS010000263.1 GCA_025210415.1 Marinifilum sp.
GATTCAAAATCGTAAACACCCATCACTTTTCATTGAAAATCGTTAGTTTCTTTTTCTGTAAATCTTTCATTGATTGCAATATATGAATAATCAATTTGTTGATTTTGAAAGGAAAAATTTAAATATTTTGCACAGCCTACCTTTCGGGTTCAAGAGTTCTTTACAATACAATTACGAGAAAAGCTCCTTAATATCGTCGGCATTAATTGCTTTCATGATATTTTCATCGGTTTGTATTATATCTCCGGCAAGTTTCTTCTTTTTCTCCTGCAGTTTCAAAATCTTTTCTTCTACCGTATTCTTGCATATCATGCGATAAGCAAATACATTTTTATCTTGTCCTATTCGGTAACAACGGTCGATGGCCTGATTTTCTACAGCCGGATTCCACCACGGATCCAGAATGTATACATAATCGGCTGCTGTTAGATTCAAGCCTGTACCACCTGCTTTTAAGCTGATTAGAAAAACTCGCAAATCATCTTTTTCCTGAAACATACTAACCGAATGCTCACGTTGCTGGCTGCTGCACTTTCCATCGAGATACTCAAAATCGATATTTCGTTTTGTTAACTCTTGTTTTAGCAATGACAACATTTTTACAAATTGCGAAAAAATCAGAATTTTATGATTGCCCGTTTTATCTGTAATGTGTTGTACTATTTCCTGAATTTTTACCGATTCTGTTTCATCTATTCCGTCATCATTAAGCAAAGCTGGCGAGTCGCAAATTTGACGCAAATGAGTTAATGCCTGCAATACCATTATTTTCGATTTGCCAACTCCCTCTTCTTCAATCTGATTTAAAAGCTGATCTCTGTATTTGTTTCGATAAGCATCGTACACCTTGCGCTGATTTGTGCCCATGTCGCAATAAATTACATCTTCGGTTTTCGAAGGCAGTTCGGTGGCTACCTTTTCTTTTGTTCGACGAAGTATAAATGGATTGATTAGGCGTTGCAATTCGGCAGCTATGTTTTCATCTCCTCCTTTGTCTATCAAATTCGAAAACTGATCTTTAAATGCCGAAATGCCTCCAAAGAATCCTCTGTTTACAAAATTCATCTGGGCAAACAAATCGAAAGTATTGTTTTCTATTGGCGTACCAGTCATGGCCACCCTGTTATTGGCCTTAATCAGGTTTACAGCTTTGTACCTTCGCGATGCCGGATTTTTAATGGCTTGCGATTCATCTAAAATGGCATAGTTAAATTGATATTGACTAAACATCTCAATATCGCGAAGCAGAACTCCATAAGTAGTAAATACAAGATCATAGTTTTTAAACTCGTTGGTATCAATGGCTCGTCCTGTTCCGTAATGGTACAATGCCTTTAAATTCGGAGCAAACTTTTTAATTTCGTTTTGCCAGTTAAACAACAAGGTAGTAGGCACCACAATTAGGTTTGTTAATTTGTTTTCGGCTATTACATTCTGTATAAAGGTGAGTACTTGCAGTGTTTTTCCAAGCCCCATATCATCGGCCAAAATACCACCCCAGCTCATTTCATGAAGAAAATTTAACCAATTGAATCCTTCTTTTTGGTAAGGTCTTAATTCGGCAGTAATTTCTTTTGGTACAGCAACATCGGAAATTTGAGAAAAAGTAGCCAGTTTTTTCCTTTTTTCAGATAGTTCTTCTAAAACCTCCGCATCATCAATCTTGTCGAATAGTTCGTCGACAATGGAAAACTTGAGTTTCGAAACTGTTAACGTATCGTCTTTAACTTCGCCGTGCCTGAAATATTTTTCCAGTTTTTGTAACCACTCGGTCGGCAATACGCCTACCGAACCATCTTTTAGCTGAATAAATTTCTGCTTTTTAATAATCGCTTTACGGATATCACTCAACTTTACCTCGTTATCGCCAAAACTAACATTTACATTTACCTCGAACCAATCTTGTTCGGAAGAAATACTTGTTGTTATTTTCCCTTTGTGAGGCGAATATTTAAAGTTTTTAAGGTCTTTTAAACCATATACTTCAATGTGGTTTTCCTGTAAAATATCAAAAAAGCGATAGAACCACATGTTGTGAGTAAAATCGGCATAATTCAGATGAAATATTTTGTCGGATTTTTGCGCTTCGAATTTGGGATGCAATGTTGCAATCAAACCTGCAAGTTCATCCTCCAGTTCAAAGTTACGAATGTACTGAATCATCTTGTCTTCCTGATCGACCAATACATTGCCGTTTGTATAAATCGGAACCGACACAGACTGGTGGTACTCAACTTGTGGTGTAATGATTAAATTTCCTTCTTCTTCGGAAAGATAAACCTGTTTTTTATTAAAATCCAACTCGATTGTTTCAATGTCGAACACCCCGTTGTTAAAATGGATATCAATATTTTGCGATAGTGGTTGAATTACTTTTTTTAGAAACAGTTTTTTATGCGATTTCACCATTTTTAACTGTTTCGAATGATTCGCAATTAACTTTGCAACACGGTAATCTTTTATTGTGTAATAAACCCTGTTTATTTGATGAATAAAACAGTTTGAACTTTTGTTTTCCAATTGGTTAACATCAATAAAATCTTCATCTATTTTAAGCTTGGGGTCAATCATCACGAAGTTATCGTCCTCTTTTACCTCATAAGAAAAATCGATTAATTTGTCGGATACTTCTATGCTTTTCAATTCTGATTTTCGCAATTTATAATAAGATGCACTTCTTGCATAAACATGTTTTTCTTTCGTTAACAATTCCATTACTCGCTTCTGCAGGTAAAAGCTTTTCTCAGGAGTATTGTACTGTTCCTTATTTTGAATGAGTGATAACAATTCCCTGGCATTATCAGAAATATCAATTAGGTATTCATTAAAATCTTCATCGTATTCCTGCAAATGCGAACTCAAGGATGTTTTGGCTTTATTGGGTTTTCCTGTAATTGCCATTAAATCGAATTGAACTTCATTTCTGAAATAACTCGATCTTTCCGGCTTCAGGGTTAACACAAAACCCAATTCCCGTTCTTCATGGTTTCCAACACTTACACTGCTTAAAGGCAATACCAATTCAGAAATATCATTCACAATTCTTTCAATCTGTTCCGATTCATCATTAACAGGAACCAACTCACCCATATTATCGGATGTGCGTACAAACAAGCCATCGGTTTCATTAAATGAAAATTGAAAGTATTGCTTGAATTCACTATTGGGATCAAGCCCGTAATTGCTCATGATGCTTTTCCGTTCGGCTTCATGCTTGCCATTAAAAATTTGGCTAAACAGCATAGGAGTATTCGAATTGGCAATTTTTAACAGACAAACTGCTTCAATTTTACTCAATTGCTTCGTTTTTGTTTTTGCCGATGAAGAAACAAATAGCTTTCCGTTTTGGTGCTCAAAAGTAACTTTCGATACGATAAAATCCATATCTAGCTCAAAAACAACGGTATTCGGCTCTATGTTAACCGACAAAACAGAAGCATATACATTATTGTATTTTAACTGATTAAAAAGTGAAGGATTTGTATTTTCCCTTACCAACTTTTCGCTTATTATTTCAAATTCGGGTAGTTCATATCCCAGCGTGCCTCTTTGGGTAAGCTTATTTTTTTTAGATTTTTCAGGATTCGATACAAGTTCTTTTGTTGGCTCCGGCTTATTATTGGCACTTAAATCGGCTATGTGAAGCAATGCGGCAACGGTATGCTTGCATATTCCTCCCCAGTCGAAAGGGCAATTGCAGGAGGTTTGTATATCCCATGCTTCAACTTTTAGAATATTCACCCTATACATTCTGGTGCCTTCTACAAAAAATTCCCACTTGTCCTTCTCTTCATTAAACTCCCTAAGGGTTACTTTTTTGTTTTTAAAAAGTTGTTTGCCCCGGCCCTTCACCTCTAAGGATGAATAGAAATCTATATAGTTTTGGATATATTCCTGAGTGTTTTTATATGCCATGATCAATCATTCCAATTATTTTGTAACAACACTTACTTAACGATTGGTTGCTTCATTTACTCTCTTATTGCACAGGGTAATCGTATTTAAGTTTATTCATTAATTTTTCTAACAAATAAATGCAATTACACTGCGTTCATTATTGAGTAATTTTAAATACAAATCGTGTATTAAGTGCTTTATCAACAAACAAAAATAACAAGACAATTATGAAAATGATAAATATTTCGGTTTAAAATATTCACAAATACTTTCGCAGGGGAAATTATTTCGCTTAGTGGCTTAATTTACTCTCTATATTGCACTTCCTCGAAACAATTCGGAACAAACTGTTTTTAGTTGAGTGTAAGTAATTGGCATACGTATGAGTAATTTAGTCTATAAAAACCGTATAAATAGGAATTTCAAAAGGGATAGCTTACTACTCAGCATAAAAAATATTGAATCAAAACCCAAAGCAGGGTATGAATAAAATGCATCATTTTACTCTCAGCTTTAGCTGGGGGTAATTACACAACACTATCTGCTTCGTTTATACCAAGTAATTTCATCACCTTGGTAAGTAAACTTTTCAGTCAAACTAAATCCCAATTTATGAAGTACTTGTTGCGATTTCTCGTTACTCACTAAAGTCATGCTACATATTTCTTTAATGTCCAGTTTTTCGAAAGCGTATGCAATTGCAGCCTTTGTAGCTTCGGTAATGTAACCTTTTCCCCAATATTTGCGAAGTAAACGGAATCGCAAATCGTAATAATTGCTATTGCCATTCAGTTCCTCTTTTTCGAATTTGAAACCTGTCCATCCAATGAAATTATTGCTGTTCTTTTCAATAATTGCCCAACGACCGATTCCATTATCTTTGTATTGCTGAATAATATTTTTGATCATCTTTCTACTCTGGTCGATATCGCGAATAGGTTTTCTTCCCAAAAACTTATAAACTTCCGGGTCAGAATCCATCTCAAACATTTTTTCATCGTCGCTTGGTAATATTTCTCGCAGGTATAATCTGTCGGTTTCAAGTATAATATTCATTTCTGATTTTTAAGGTTTAACTGAATGAATTAATCTCGTACAAATCTGCGAATTGTGCAAGTTTTTCTTTAAAATGATTCTAATTTAGATCCACGAAAATGCACGAAAGTCATGAATTACAACGATGAATAAAACACGAAGATGCTAAACATTTAGCAGTTCAGAATTTACAAGAAATCATCAACCCTATATAAAATCAGTGTCTAAAAAATAAAAAAGCGACACCCCAAAGATCATCGCTTTTAATATTAATGTTAATCATTGTTAACTGATCACTGATTAAACGTGTTTCAAAATATCCTCCAAGTTCTCAAACTTGGTTTTGTAATCGTTCATCGAGCGTGAAATTACCTCGTGTGCCTCATCGGTACCATAAGTGTGTGTAATTTCTGCCTGACGATCTAATCCTGGCATATCCTTATAGGTTAAGAAATAGTGTTTTAAACGGTCAACAATTACATCGGGCATGCACTTGATGTCGGTAAATTGTCCGTAGGTTGCATCGTTAATCAATACCGCAATAATCTTATCGTCAGCTTCGTTTCCATCA
Source organism: Marinifilum sp. (assembly GCA_025210415.1). Lineage (GTDB taxonomy): Bacteria > Bacteroidota > Bacteroidia > Bacteroidales > Marinifilaceae > Marinifilum. The sequence goes on from JAOARS010000263.1 coordinate 5,504, forward strand.
ATCATTCTAAAGCCGCCAATTGGTCGAACTTCTGCAATAATATCACCGTGAGAGATCGATTTTTCTGTAAGGATACAAATATCCAAAGGATCGGTATCACCTTTAATTCCAGGTTTTCCCGACTGCTCGCTACAGTATTCTCCTACAGAATCGCCACAATAGGTTTGTGGTAAAAAGCCATACAAAGCCGGAATTACGTTTGAATATTTTTGCGGACGATCGATTTTCAAATAGCCGCTCACCTTATCAACCTCATATTTAACGGTATCGGTTGGAACCATTTCGATAAAAGCCATTACCGATTCCGGTGCATTGTCTCCAATGTCTAATCCATGCCAAGGATGCGATTTGTAACGCAAACCCATCAATCTTGCAATCGGATCATTTAATTTGTTTCCCATAGTAAAGTGTTTCTTTGTAAGGTTCGTTTTGGCACAACAAACCTAATTCATTTGGTTTAAACAAATGTAATAAAACAATATAAAAATCTGTCCGGAAGTCTTTTTCTTTTCTGATAATTGTTAAGCATTAGGTGATTTACGTCAGAAATTGACTGCCATTTGTGGCAATACACTTGTGACACAAGTGGGGATAATTGGTTTGATTACATTAATCACCCCCTTTCTCTATCGAGAATTCCAATTTGTTGTTTACTTGTTTAATGCTTTGGGGTGCTTAGCGAATTACTTACTAAAACTGAGAGCCTCACTTGGAGTGAGAATCTCAGCCCAACATTCATCATTTATAATTCATCATTAATAATTAGTTTATCCTCCCCAACCATCGCGATCTAAACTTCGGTACTGAATGGCTTCGGCCAAATGATCGCTTTCAATATATTCTGCTCCCTCCAAATCAGCAATTGTCCTGGAAACTTTTAGAATTCTATCGTAGGCACGAGCCGAAAGGCCAACTTTCTCCATCGCTGTTTTCAACAGTTCTTTTCCAGCCTCATTAGGTTGACAATATTTACGTAGTAGTTTTGAAGTCATTTGTGCATTACAGTGCATTCCTTCTACTTCTTTAAATCTTGCTTCCTGAATTTGTCTGGCTTTTTCTACTCTTGCGCGAATTTCTTCACTTTTTTCAGATAATCGTGTATCCGAAATCTTGTCAAAAGTAACCGGAACCACTTCAATATGAATATCAATTCGGTCTAACAAAGGACCGCTAATTTTGCTCAGGTATTTTTGTACCATTCCCGGCCCACACAAACAATCTTTCTCAGGATGATTGTAATATCCGCAAGGACATGGATTCATAGAGGATATCAGCATGGTACTTGCAGGATAATCAACTGTAAATTTAGCTCTGGAAATGGTTATTGTTCTGTCTTCCAATGGTTGACGCATTACCTCTAAAACGGTTCGTTTAAACTCGGGCAATTCATCCAAAAACAACACCCCATTGTGCGATAAAGAGATTTCTCCTGGCTGTGGATAGGTTCCGCCCCCAACCAAAGCCACATCAGAAATGGTGTGGTGTGGCGACCTGAATGGCCTTTGCGTCATTAAAGAACTATCTTTTTCCAAAGTTCCGGCAACCGAATGTATTTTAGTTGTTTCCAATGCCTCTTGCAAGCTCAAAGGTGGTAGAATGCCGGGAATCCGTTTTGCCAGCATGGTTTTTCCTGCTCCCGGCGGACCAATCATGATGATGTTATGGCCTCCGGCTGCTGCAATTTCCAAAGCTCTTTTCACATTCTCCTGGCCTTTTACATCTGCAAAATCATGAGGAAAATTATTTAAATGTGCGTAAAACTCAGCCCTGGTATCAACTTCGGTTGGTAGAATATCCTTGTCACCTTTTAAGAATTCGATAACTTCACTAATGTTATCGGCACCATAAATTTTTAGCTTGTTTACTACTGCTGCTTCGCGTGCATTTTCTTTAGGCAAAATCAATCCTTCAAATCCTTCTTCGCGGGCTTGTATAGCCATTGGAAGTACTCCTTTTATTGGCACCAAGCTACCATCAAGCGATAGCTCTCCCATGATAACGAACTTTTCCAACTTGTTGCAAGCAATCTGTTCGGTGGCTGTTAAAATTCCAATGGCAAGTGGCAAATCGTAAGCCGATCCTTCTTTTCGAATGTCGGCCGGAGCCATATTGATTATAATCTTTTTCCCGGGAATTTTATATCCGGCTTCACGCAATGCTGAATCGATTCGTTGCTGACTTTCCTTAACGGCATTATCAGGCAAACCAACCAGAGAAAAACGTACCCCAGGGAAAACATTTACTTCAATTGTAATTGTTGTGGCATGAATACCATAAACGGCACTTCCATAAGTTTTAACAAGCATAGTTTTTGAGTTTGTTGTAAACAGAATGATTCTATGAATATAACATTAATCTACAAGTCATCAAGACATAATCCTGATTAATATTTTAATTTATAAACATCATATAAAATCTGTGTCTAAATATTATATCAAAAAAAGCTGCAACAGAAATCTGCTACAGCTTTAAATATTTTTCGATTGAATTCTTATTTCATTTTTGCCTCGATATACTGAATTAAGCAATGAATTACTTTAATGTGAATTTCCTGTACCCTATCGGAATATGCTTTCCAAGGTACTCTTATTTCAACATCGCACATTTCTGCCATTTTGCCTCCGGTCTTCCCTGTTAAGCCAACAACAGTCATTCCTTTTTCTTTAGCTGCTTTAATTGCATTGATAATGTTGGCTGAATTTCCCGAGGTACTAATTCCCAAAAATACATCTCCTTTTTGCCCCATGCCCTCAACGTATCGTGAGAAAATGTAATCGAAGCCATAATCATTACCTACGCAAGTAATATGGCTGGGATCGGAAATTGCAACAGCCGCCATTCCAGGGCGATCATCGCGAAAGCGACCTGTTAATTCTTCGGCAAAATGCATGGCATCGCACATAGAACCTCCATTGCCACAGGAAATCACTTTTCCTCCGCCTTGAATAGATTTAGCCATTTCTTCCCCGGCTTTTTCAATGGCTTTAAAGTTTTCCTCATTTTCTAAAAACTCATTTAGAACCAATTGAGCATCACGAAAACTTTGTTTTATATCGTTTATGATCATGTTTTTAAATTTTTACCAAAAGTAAGAAATGAAGCTTAGAATTAAGAATTATCAGTTATGAATTCTAACATCCGAAATGTCTTCTTTCTGCAAAGTTTATTATGATTCAACTTTTCTTACTAAGTTTACCTTAAATCCGATGATCTTATGATACCATTAAAAGAAAAACTTTACGAGGTTATTTTCGAAGCAGATACCAAAATAGGAAAGTTCTTTGACCTTTCTTTACTGATTGTGATTCTTTTAAGTATTCTCTTCGTAATGTTAGAGAGTGTTCCATCAATCGAAAATCAATATCATGATTTTCTAAAAATAGCAGAATGGATCATTACCATCATTTTTAGTGTGGAATACATGGTCAGAATCTGGATTGTAAGGCATCCTAAAAAATACATTTTCAGCTTTTATGGTATCATCGACTTGTTATCGGTACTGCCTAGTTATTTGGCTCTGATTTTTGCTGGCACGCAAGGTTTAATGGTTATTAGAGCTTTACGATTACTTCGGGTTTTTAGAATTTTAAAACTGAACAGATATTTAAAGGAGAGTGCTGTTATTGTTAAAGCTCTTCGAGAAAGTCGATATAAAATATCGGTTTTTTTATTTGGTGTTTTAACTCTGGTGATTATTATTGGAACAGCAATGTATTTGATAGAAGGAGCTGAGCATGGTTTTTCCAGCATTCCTCGTGGAATATATTGGGCAGTTGTAACATTAACCACCGTTGGTTATGGTGATATTTCTCCTGTTACTTCGGTGGGACAGTTTTTCGCCAGCGTAGTAATGATTATTGGTTACGCTATAATTGCTGTGCCAACCGGTATCGTAACTGCCGAACTTACCAAACACAGCCAAAAAGAAACATCTTCTAAAATTTGCCCTGAATGTTTGACAGAAGGCCATGATCGTGATGCAAAATATTGTAGTGAATGTGGAACAAAACTCAATTAATTTCCATCTGAAAATTTTGCATTTTTTAACGTATCGATCCTTGTCGATTATCTAAGTAAATTAAGATTTTATAGGTATATTTGTAGGTCTCATTTAACGACAGGTAATACCGATTAGTTGTTTGATTCACTCACTTATTTCACTTTCCCAAAATAAATCGGGACA
>JAOARS010000264.1 GCA_025210415.1 Marinifilum sp.
ATTTTGTATTAACCAGAGTTCGATTACAAATATCTATCACAGAACATCAGATTTATTTAAGATTTGCTTTAAAAAATCTGAAAGAATATCGGGATATATAGAAACGTTTATAAAGAGAAGATTGCATGAAGCTGATTTTTTCAAAGAATTTGCCTGCTTTTGGCATAAATTTCCTCAAATCCCCTCGAAATATCCCGATATTCCTTCGAAAATTTGAGAAAATATCTACTCAAAATCAGTGCAAACTGTGACAATATTTTTAATCGAACTCTGGTTATTGATAATCCCACTTTGAGTGGGAATATCAGGGAAAGGGTACTACCTGCATTTTTGCATGAGATTTTCCGAAAAAGGGTTCAACCCTTGATTCGCATTTTATAACAAACAGTAGAAATAAGTTTAAATGCCTACTTTTTAACCTCGCTTGGCTCTTTCCCATTTTACTGATTGATTTCCTTTCATGTATCTTCTAAATCCAAGATAAACGGATAAATTCATGATAAAGAAATAATATGGAACGAAAAGAGCTTTTATTTTTATTTTTCTGTTCTCAAGAAACCATCCTATTAAGGCTGCCGAATAGAATGCCAGCTGTCCGTAGAACAAGAGGGTATAAATATTTTCAGGATTCATTTCCGAATTGTATGCCAATGCAAAATTCAATGGCAGAATAAGCAATAACAACAATGGAGTAAGTGTCCAGCGCAGAACCCTGTGTGAGATGTATTGAAAAGATAAGGTTCCGTATTTAAATGGATTGAGCAATGGAGACAAACGCACCACCGACTGTATTCCTCCTGCCGATATTCTTACTTTTCGTTTTAACTCTTCTTTTACATTTGCCGATGCGGTTTCGATGGCATATGCATTGGGGTTGTATTGTATGGTATATCCAGACATGGCAACACGTAGGGAAATAATGAAATCATCGAGCAGGGTATCTTTTTCTACTTCTTGCCAAAGTTCTGTTCTTATTGCAAATAGTTCGCCGGCAGCACCTACTACCGAATACCATTCGGCATCCCATTTTTTTAGTGTCGATTCATATTTCCAATACAAGCCTTCGCCTGCCCCGGCAGCAGCGTCTTTTCCTTTCTGGTAAATTCGTTTTTCGCCCGATACACAGCCTACCTTCGGGTTTTTAAAAAGGTTTACAATTTCGCGAATGGAATCTTCCCCCAAATGGGTGTTACCATCAGAAAAAATCACAATTGGTGTTTTTACAAATTGCATTCCCCGGTTCATGGCTCCAATTTTACCACCCCTGGCATCTTCGTGATATACTTCAACACCCTCGTGTTTTCTTAGCAAATCTGGTGTTCCATCGTCCGAGCCATCTGTTACCCAAACGTGTTTTACTTTCTCTTTGGGATAATTCAAACTGAATGAATTTTTCACTTTTTCGTCTACATAATCTTTTTCGTTGTAGGCGGCTACAAATAAAGTAACTTCGGGTTCGTAATCATCGTTGCCCGAAAACTTTTTACCAAGGCCAAACAAACGTCTCAGTTTAATAATGATGTACAGTAATATTCCGTATCCGAGGTAGGAATAGAATATTATAAACAGGGCAATCCAGAATATAATTTCAATGTATTTCATAAGTATAGTGTTTGTTATTACGTTGATATATGAATGACAGCATTAAATGCCAAGTAAATTTAACGCTAAGCTCATTAACTAATCGGTATTAATTCTGCTAATTCATTTTTGATGCATTAATTTCGTCGTACACCTCATGGTAGAGTTTCAGATATTCCTTTGCCATGTTTTTCCATGAGAATAGTTTGGCTCTTTCGATTCCTTTTTGGCAAAGTTCTTTACGGTATTTCTCATCTTCAAGAATTTTTACAATCCCATTGGTGATTTCACTGCTGTTATTCGGATCGACAATTAATGCTGCATTGCCGGCAATTTCGGGCATAGATGATGTATTGGAGGTAATCACGGGAACGCCACAGGCCATTCCTTCTAAAATGGGGATTCCAAAACTTTCGCGTAATGATGGATACAAGAATACATCGCACTGGCTGATTATGGCTGGTAAATCGGTATTTATCACATATCCCGTAAGGTGAATGTCTTTTCTTATTTCGGGGTGACCAATATCGGAAAGAATTTTTCGAAGTGCATTTTCTTCGTAGTCGAGCATCACTAGTTTATAATCTACACTACTTTGCTTCTTAAAATTAGCAAAAGCTTTTAACACATTGGGAGTATTCTTTTTGGGATCGGTATTGCCCAGAAAAAACAAAAAATGATCAGGCAAATTGTATTTCTTTTTGGCTTGAGTGAGCAATTCCGGATCACTTATTTGCTTAAAATGATCGCCTACCCCATTGTGGATGGCTACCAGGTTATCGCCAAGTTTCATAAAATTTTTAATGCGGTCTTTCTCGAAATTCGAAACGGTGGCTACTCTTTTGCTTTTGCGTACCACAGGTGGCACAATCCAGCGACGATACATATTTCCCAGCTTCTGATACCAGGTTCCGGCCTTTTTAAAAATGCTTACACTTTCGAGATAAATGATATCGTGCAGAATGGTAACCAATGGCACCGACGATTTTACCGGGCCAGTATTACTTGTGCAGTGCAGAATATCGCAGCCCTCGGCTTTGGCAGCTTTTGGCAAGGCAAATTGTTCCCAGGTTGGGTAAGGGCCACCACCCAACTCTACAATTTTAAAGTTTTTACTTGAAGGAATGCATGTATTGTCGACATCGGGCTTTACAAAAATTACATATTCATTTTCCTTATCGATGTTTTGCAAATTCTTGATTAGCTCAAGTGCAACCATATCCATACCATGCTTTTTCTTTCTATAGAGTCTTTGTCCTTCTATGCCTATTTTCATATCAATTCGTTTTAGTTGTTTACACCATGTTCGGTATGGATAAATTTTTTGTTGGCTCCTTTCAGCTTAAATAAGGATGCAAACATTAAAAAGAAAGCTCGCGGAAGTGTTACAATTGCAACCAGTGTATTCTTGTTGTAGAACTTAAAAGGGATGCTGAATAAGAATGCAAACACTACAAACAGGAATATTGGCAACCAGTGCATAAAGGTAAAACTGAATGGTGTGACCCCGGAATAAAGCCAAAGTGCTGCATATACTGCTGTAATAATACTTGTAAGGCCTAGTAATAAAATTCGCGGAGGCGAAATCATTTGATAAACTTTATCGAAAAAGTCGATATTTCCCTTGAAAAACAGGTGGTAAAGGCCCGGAAAAAAGTATCGTGCAAAATACACAAACTGTGCCGACAGCCATCTTTTTCGTTGTTTGGCAAATACTTCCGATTTTTGCACTTTCTCGTCTAAAACAATGGCATCGTTTAAATATTCAATCTTTTTTCTGTTTTTTAACAATTTCAATTCCAACTCCTTATCGAAACCTCCTATTGCGTTTACCTTGCTCATGGTATTCTTAAAAAAAGCATAGTCGAAAGCCATTCCCGAACCGATTAGTGCCGATGAGAAACCCAGTACACGATGTCCTTTTCTAAAAATATTGTTGTTCACTTCCTCGCTAATGGCATCGAGAATTGCAAAGGAGGTATTCAGGTTTTTTGCTGTCCGGTGTCCTTGTACTACATTAAATCCATTGTCGAATGCTTGGTTTACTTTCGTGATAAAGTCAGCGGCCATCAGGTTGTCGGCATCTAAAACCAAAGCCACATCGTACTGGCTGCCTATGCTTTGCATGGCTTTGTTCAGGGCTTTCGATTTTGTGCTTATATCAAAGCTTACCTCAACCAGTGTAATGGGCAGTTCTCGTAATGCCATCAGGGTATTTGCCTGAAACGAGTCGGCAATTACCACCACATCGTATGCATCATTCGGATAATCTTGCAACAGTGCATCTTTGGCTACATGCACAATTACGGCATCTTCCTTATATCCGGGAATAAGAACTGCAAATTTTCGTTTTGTGGTATTTGTCGGTACTTTTTGTTTGTGTGGAAAAATACTGGCCAATGCAAATACAAATACATAAAGTGCAGCAAAACCCAGATATATAAAAAGTATCAGTTCAACAATATAAATGATGGTATGTAGTACTTCCATACAAAAGAATTAAAGGGTGTAAACTATTGGCAATGTGCCAGGTATTCATCAATAATTTTCTCGAAATCGATAGCCCTGCTTTCCCAGGATGTTGCTTTGGCATATTCTATTCTGCTTAAAATTTTCTCAATGCTATCCGAATTGATTTCCTTACGGATGGCTTCACAAAATTCTTCCTTGTTTTTTGCAAAATTAACTACACCATTAAACTCGGGCAGATTCGCAAATAAGGTAAGCACCACAGGTACGCCCACCGATAGGTATTCATTAATTTTTAATGGATAAATGTTTTTGGTATACTCGGTACATAGGTATGGAATTAATCCTACATCGCATTTCTTTAGTAAATTGGGTACTTCGTGTGGTTTTACGGGCGGAAGAAAAGTTACATTAGGATATTTGGCCAGTGCCTCGTAAATTTTTGGATTCATCAGGTCGCCCACTATCTCGAATTCATAATTGGCAAGTTGTTGTACAGTGTATTCAACGGTTTCGATATCGAATCGGTGATCAAGACTGCCAATATAACCCACTTTTTTCTTTTCAGATTTATTTACATCTGATTTGGCCGATTTGTTAAAGACATTAAAGTCGACACCATTTTTTACCACTTTCATTCGTTTGTTAAGATGTTTCATGGAATCGGCCAGGAAATCGGAGGTGGTAATTACGCCATCAACCTTGCTGGCAAATGAATAATCGGCTTTTTTAGCTCTTTCGCCATATCTTCTTTCATCGGGACCATCGTAGCAGTAATACACACTAATTTTTTCCCTGATTTTTCCCAATAAACTATTGCCGTAAATGGCATTATATGCATTCAGGGCAATAGGGTCGTGCATTTTTAACTTTCGTAAAGCCCGTTTTATCGATCGGGCATAAAAATAAGTATTGATGTTGAGAAAGAAATGATACAGTTTTTCATTCTTAAAAAAGGCAAAAGGAAGCAAAGGAGGCAAAACCAAATGGTTTACTTCAGTATTAAAGGTAGATTGTTTTTTAACCAACCGACTCTTTATCCCCAGCATGCGGGCAACGGGAGCCCGGCCTTTTCCCAAAAGGGTAAATAGTAAATCTTTAATGGTAAAAGGATATTCTACAAATAGCAATTTGTTCGATTTTGCCAACAGCGAAACCAACTGTACAGTTGATTTTGTGTAAAAGCCTTCCCAAGTTGTGTTCGAAATGCACACAATATTTTTCTTGTTGCTCATGGTAAATGATTTTGAAAATAGTGGTAAAATCCTGATTGTTACAATCAGCTAATTACTTTTGATTTTATCGCGAACTTTCAGTGCAACTTTTCTTAGCAATGGGAAGTATTTTCCGCTTTTAATATTGTATTTCAGAGATTGAGAATCATAAATCATTTCGAAATTCTCGGTACACAACACAGGTTTTTTGGTAACACGATTAATTTCCAGTGCCTGCGAAAGAGAACTTTCTATAAACAAATTGTATTGCCCCTCTTTATAGGTTTCGGCCTTGTGTCCGGCATGGTTGTTTGCTCGTACCCTGGCTTCTTTATTTGGCAAATCGAGCATTACCAGTTTGTCGTATTTTACTTTATTGGCGGCCAGCCAAACTTCAGTTTCTTTCCTGTATTTCTCTAGTCGCGAGGTAACAATAGTACCAATCTTACTACCAGGAATGTATAATGGAGGTGCATTCAGTACAAAATCAATGTATTTCTCACCATCGTCATTTTGTTCCTCGGTAGGATCAACGCAAAGTACCCCGTCAATATCGAAACAAGCTTTTTCCAATGTGGTATGGTTAAATACATTCCACTGAAAATATCTTGGCAAAGGAACTGCTTCGAAATGGTAATCGACCATTTTCTCTTTGCCTGGCACTACATAAATGGCACAATATTTCAGGTCGAAGTCGTTTGCTACCTCTTCCAATCTTTTTTTACTTTTGTTCATTGCCGATCCTGAAGCAATACTGTCATCCACAACCAGTACTTTCTTTACTTCTTTGATATCAAAAAACTGTCCTCTCTCTCCTGCTTTATAGATGTGTCCCTTCAAAAAAGAATCGATATCGGTATACGGCTTATTTAAATAAAGTGCTAATAAATTGGCAGGCAGCATTCCGCTTCGTGGAATTCCAACAATTAAATCAAAATCGCGAGGTAAAACATTTAAGCGTTTCAGAATAATCTGATTCAGGTCTGAAATATTTCTATAGTACATAAAGTAAAATTTAAGTTCGTAATCAAAGTAATTTTAAATAATAGTCTTTTATTTAAACGG
>JAOARS010000265.1 GCA_025210415.1 Marinifilum sp.
ATAATTGTATTAGCATAAAAATCAGTCGAAAATTCTTTTGCACTTCTAAATGCAAACAACAATAAGTCGGCTACCGTTTTCAAATCCTTATTTTTAGTTATTGGCGAATAGCTTACAAAAACCTCTTCTGCTCTGGTTTGAGCTACATATAATAAATTCAGATTATCGATGTACGATTGTAGTTTTTCCTCAAAGTATTCCTGATAATAGATTGTATCTCGCAATGTGCTACTGTAACGTACAGGCAATACATCTAAAATATCAAAGCCCTCTACTTTAGGCTGGCACCAAAGAATATTGGTATGCCTTGTGTTATCCAAATCCCAATTGGCAAATGGTAATATGACTGCCTTAAACTCAAGGCCTTTCGATTTGTGGATTGTCATGATTCGAATGGCATCCTGTTCTTCCGATACGGAGATCACCTCTTTGTCTTTTCTCTCATCCCAATATTGTACAAATGAATTCAGATCCGGCGAATCGCTTTTCGTAAAACCAAGTACCAAATCCTGAAAGGCTTCTAAAAACGGGTAATCTTCGGTGTTCTGATTCAAACCAAACATTTTAATCAGTTTCTCGGTCAAATCATACAATGGCTGGCGTTTCAGTTCATCAACATTTTCCTGAAATTCTTGTGGGAAAACAAATTTAAAGAGGTTCTCCTCATCAATTGCATAAAGTTCATCACAAGAAATATCGGTATTTTCTTTTACATACAAGCTGTACTCCTGCTTTAAAAATCCAATATTAATTTTATTGTCAGGATAAACCAAGTAATCCAAAAGATGCATTAAAAAATTAACTACCGAAGAATTTTTCAGGTAAAGGGAATCATTAGAGATAACATCATAATTCACATTCTGCCTGGCCTTTTCGCTTGCCCGGTAAGCCATTAGTGTATCAGCAACTAAGCCTCCCTCTTTCCCATTCCTTACCAAAATGGCAATATCCCGGGCTTTGTATCCCCGATTTTGTAAATCTTCTATTTTTATCGGCAAATTTTCCAAAACTTGCTCTGTCCAATCCGATTCATTTTCTTTCTCTAAAAAAAGAGCTTGTACATATCCTGGTTTGTCTCCCTTTTTTTGAGGCAAGTGCTGAAATACATCTTTATAGGCATCAACTATTTTTTGTTTTTCGTCCTCCATTCTATCGGTAATCTCACTTGGAATAGAGGCATTATAATTGTTTTGCAAAATCTGCGCTCCCAATGCAAAAATTGCATTGTTAAAGTTGATTACGTTTCGGGAACTTCTCCAGTTATAATTCAGGCTTAAACCTTTAACACCAAATTCTTTAAAATCTGTATCCAGCTGATTTGCCAAAAGCTTCCAATCTCCATTTCTCCAACGGTAAATTGATTGTTTTACATCTCCAACAACAAGAGAGTGTTGATCTTCAGCCAAGGAGTTTCCTACCAAAGGTCTGAAATTGTCCCATTGCATTGATGATGTATCCTGAAACTCATCAATCATGAAGTGCTTGTAAACATTTCCTATTTTCTCATAAATAAATGGAGATTCATTGCTTCCGATTATATTGCGTAACAAACGACTGGCATCAGATAACAGGAAAATATTTTCATCTTCAGAAAACTCTCTTATCTTCTTCGAAAGGTCTGTTAATATTCCCAAAGTATAGATATAACCAAGAGTTTTTTCTGTTGAATTGTATAACATCGATTGCTCATCGTAATATCCAACTACCGATTTTAAAATCTCATTCAATCCGGAAGAAATGGCATTTTCAACAGCCATTTTTGTTTCTTTTCCGGCTTTTGATGCCACCCATTTTTTGGGAGTATCAATAGCAGTCCTTGCTCTTGCACCCGGCTCAAACTTTCCTCCCTTTCCAAGAGCAGCCAAATATCCTGCAACACCTGCCTTGCCATACGAGAAATCAGCAATATGTAAGGAGTGGTTTTCCATTATGCGAATGGCCTCTTCGCCCTTTAAAGCAAAAAACTGTTCAAATTCTTCCTTTATTTCATTTAATATTTTTCGATAAGAACTCAAAAATTTCTTATCGGATAACTTTTCCACCAATTGATTCGAGAAATTCTGAAAATCTTCCTTGAACACTTCACCTCCAAGTGTTAAAATATCCTGCTTAAAGTTCCAGGTTTTGCCATCCCGAATTTTTGACTCGGCAAATGAAGAGAGCCAGTTCCTTAGTTGCTTATCATTATCAACATCTTGCAGCAAGAGATCAACCACATCGCTTAATACTCTTCCCTGATCCAACTCAATATTATACCCCATTTGTAAACCAATTTCCCTGGTAAATGATCGTACTACTTTCTGAAAGAAACTATCGATTGTGGTAACAGAAAACCTGGAATAATCGTGTAGCAAGCGATTCAAAATTTCGTTTGCCCGCTTTCTTAATTCATGGGAGTTGAGCTTATTCTGCTCACACAATTGTTTTTCATATGGAGATTTCTTTCCGGATGAAATGACATGAATTTCTTTCAAAATTCTCGATTTCATTTCATCGGTAGCCTTATTGGTAAAAGTAACGGCCAATATGTTTTTGTAACTTAACGGATCGTTAAAAACCAAGTTTAAAAACTCACCCGTAAGGGTATATGTTTTTCCTGAGCCTGCAGAAGCCCTGTATATATTAAGTTGTGACATTGTGAATTTGATTTAAGCCGAAAGTACAAATTATAAAGTACACTCTACAATTAACTGTCTTAAATAATTTAATACCGATTGTATAATGAAATAAGCCTTATCTACGTTTCACTCGAAAGGCTCAGCCATTATTACATCGGCATGATACCAAATAATCAATATAGCTTACTTCATTTTCAAAATGGTATAAGTTCCCAACCAGATTTTCTCCAAAAAAACCTGTAGTGACATTAAGCCATTAGCTTTCTTAATTCTTCTGCAACCTTTTCATTAAGTCGAACGTTAACTTATTATACCGATTATCATTTAGAATGATTGCTTAAATGCACTTCGTTTCTAAATGATCTTTATTCTCTGGAATTTAATTGTATCAATGTTGTGTAAAGTTTCTTTTCAATTTAAGACTGATTTCGTTATGAAGAACCTGATATTTTTAGCACTTACAACACTTGCATTTGCCGCATGTAGCTCGTATTCTTCATTTAACAAGCCAGTACCTGTTGATGAAGTTATTTCTGCTAAAGGAACAACTGCAGTTGAAGACAGTACTGAATACGAATTATTAATATTAGATACAGGCTTCGAATCATGGTTTGTAACTCGCAATATGCCTTCAATGGCTCACTCCAACCATTACTACAAAAACTGGAACCACAGGTATGTTATAGAATGGAATCAAAAGCACATGCAAGGACATCCATATTTCGAAAATCATATTTATTACGATCCTTTTGAAGAATATGGTTTCGATCTTAATTACAAGCTGTACCACTATTTTCAATTTGTAGAAGAAAAAACAGGAATTGTTCTGGTTCAACGAGCCAGATAAACAAAATTTAAAAAGCGGAAATTCAATTTTGAACTTCCGCTTTATTATAACCTAAGTTTATAGGTTGTTAATTTCGTTAGAATTTATAAGCCAAACCAACTCCTATAATTTCTTTAAACTGAATTCTTGGCCCTTTGTTGTTGCCTCCTTCATCAAAATAATCCACATCATCATCATATACCAAAGAAGTATTTACTGTAGCGGTAAGGAAACTATTAATTTTCATATTCATCATTACTTCCCAGGTAACATCAATGTTTCCAAAATTTTCAGAGTAATTTGTGAACAAATCCAATGTACTTTTCAAATTTACATTTTGCATGATATCCTTGTTTAAAGATATTTTAGAAAATGCACCAAACTCACTTCTGAACTTATCACCCGGATCAACTCCAAAAGCACCAATGCCTGATAAATCATCATCGTTTACAATAGTCATTTTACCAGTTACCGGCGAAATGTAAGCAGAAAATACATCACTTGGCTTGTAATCCATACCTACCGACAGGTTTAAATAAGCCGGAGCAAGAAAGTTCGAGATTTTCACATCATCTACACCTTCGTCGCTACTGTAGTTATAACCTTTAGCAAACTGAGTTTTAAAATCTAAAAGAGCAGTGTAAAACCAGTGTCCTCCATTTTTATAACCATATTTGGTGCTGTACTCAATCTTATCAATACTCTTGCGAACACCTTCATCGCCTTGTTTTACCAATCCATATTCCAAATTCAGTTTATTCTCCCAACTGTTCTTTGCTTTGTTGTAATTCGCAAATAAATTTAATTGTCCATTGGTCGAAACAGCATTATCGCCACCACCAGACCAGTTGGTTAAAGAGGTTTGCGAAAATGAGATTGAAATCATTCCACCTTTTTTCCAATATGAAGTATCCTGTTTTTCCTGGGCTGTTGCTGCGAATCCAATCATAGCAACCAATAGTATTATACCAAATTTTCTCATCGTGTTAAATTTTAGTTTTGATTTACAGTTAGCTGAAACAGGCAATCTCAGTCTTTTAATTTAATCACGAATTTAGTTCAATTTGTGCTTCCAAAAAAATTCATAAGAATTTTTATCATCGAAAATTACAATTAATGCGAATCAAGGCTTGAATCCATTGACTTAAACACGTTCACCCTTTCGCCTGTCGGCACTTTCCCTTGCAGGGAAAGACACTCTGACTCAACGATAGTCCAAAATAATATACAACATGCTTTTATTGTTGTTTTCTCCCTTTTAAGAGCCTGTCCCGAGAATCGGGAGGAGATGTCCGATAGGACAGAGGGGTGCAGCAATAATAATATTCATTTTTCAACTCTTGATTCGCATAATTAACCATTAATATAATATCTATGTAGATATAATACCATTTATACCATGAGATTAGCCCTGGTATTATGCATTAACAACTCCTTAAAATTTGATTGCTTGCCACATCTGCAAAAAATGAATACTTTTGCCTCTTGAAAAAAGCAAAAGATATTAATGAAGAAAAAAGTTGTAATCGGATTGTCGGGAGGTGTTGACTCTAGTGTTGCTGCACATTTGTTAATTGAGCAAGGCTATGAGGTTGAGGCTCTGTTTATGCAGAATTGGAACGATACAGTCGGATTAAAATCGGAAGAGTGCCCGTTCGAAGAAGATGTTTTATTTGCTCAGATGGTAGCAAAAAAGTTGAATATTCCTTTCCATTTTGTGGATTTAAGTACCGAATATCGAGCACAGGTTATTGATTACATGTTTGCCGAGTACGAAAAAGGCAAAACTCCAAACCCGGATGTATTGTGTAATCGCGAAATTAAATTCGATGTTTTTCTAAAAAAGGCATTGGAATTGGGTGCCGATTACGTTGCAACGGGACATTATTGCCAAAAAGAAACCGTTGTAAAAGATGGCAAAGAAATTTACCGCTTGATTGCCGGAGAAGATAACAACAAAGATCAGTCGTACTTTTTGTGCCAACTTTCGCAGAAACAATTGTCGAAAGCAATGTTTCCAATCGGACACATCGAAAAGCCTGAGGTGAGAGAAATTGCTCGCCGAGAAAAACTGGCATCGGCAGAAAAGAAAGACTCCCAGGGAATTTGCTTTGTTGGTAAGGTTGACTTGCCTGTTTTTCTTCAGCAAAAATTGCAAGCTAAAAAAGGCAGGATTATCGAAATATCTGCCGATAAGGCCAAGGAAATTGTTCCGCATTCGAATGTTTTGGAAGATATTGCAGAGCCATACCGATTTACTGCTGATATGGGAACGGAAGTGGGAACTCACAATGGTGCACATTTCTTTACTGTTGGCCAGCGCAAAGGCTTAAATGTAGGAGGTAAAGCCGAACCTTTGTTTGTAATTGGCACCGATGTAAAGGAGAATATTGTATATGTTGGAATGGGTCACGAACATCCTTTGCTAATGCGCAAGGCTTTGTTTATTCCTAACAAAGACATTCATTTTATTCGCGAAGATTTACGTCCTACCGAAAATTGCAAAAGAAGATACGATATTAGAATTCGTTACCGCCAACC
>JAOARS010000266.1 GCA_025210415.1 Marinifilum sp.
ATTTGGAATGTTTTCAATCATGATATTCGGTTTTATTCATGGCAAAAGTAATTAATACCGTTTTTAAATCAAATGTTTTGTTTTAATGCTAATGCATGAGCTAAACGACTTTATGGAATGATACTATAAATGAGAATCAAGGGTTGAATATTTTTAGATATATATTTGTCACGAAGTGACTAAAATTGAGTAACGACCTATGGAATAGGTGGGCGCAGAACTTCGCGTAAGAATTTCCCAGAAGGGCATATGCGTCAATCTAAGGCGTAAAGTTTATATTTTCAGGCAATTAATTCACTCCTGCCTGTCGGGATTTCCCCTGAAAAGGGAGAACACAACAATAGAGACTCTTATATAAATTGAATTGTGTACTATCGTTGAATCAGAGCAGGGAAAGTGCCGACAGGCGAAAGGGTGAAACAGAAATGTAAAAAAACTCATTGATTATCAGAACTATATAGGGCTTGGGTTGACGCGTATGCCCGAAGGGGAAAAATTTGTAATGAGTTAACAAATCTTTACCCTCTTTTGGGAAAGTGTCAAAACTGTTTCGTTTTCCATCTGCTAAGCAGGTGGTTATTCATATTTTAGCCTCTACGAGGCATTATTCAAATAAAGTATTTTCATTTTCAAACTAATTAGAGTCTCATCGCAACAATTTTAGAAGCGATTCTTCCACCAATTTTTTAGCCTCTCCCAAATTTTTACTTCTTGAGCATTTTGCTGTGGGATATAGAGCCTTTGATTTTTAATTTCTTTTGGTAAATAATCCTGCTCCACAAAGTTTCCTGGGTAATCGTGTGAGTATTTGTAGTTTTTGCCGTAATCTAAATTCTTCATCAATTTTGTTGGAGCATTTCTTAAATGCAGAGGTACCGACAAGTTACCTGTTTCTTTTACCAAAGCCTGGGCCTTTTTAATGGCAAGGTAAGAGGCATTGCTTTTTGGGGATGTAGCCAGGTAAATAGCCGTTTCGGATAATATAATTCTCGATTCAGGCATTCCGACCAAATTAACTGCCTGAAAACAGGCATTTGCCAAAAGTAAAGCATTCGGATTTGCCAAACCTACATCCTCGCTTGCAGAAATTACCAATCTTCGTGCTATAAATTTTGGATCTTCACCACCTTCAATCATTCTTGCCAGCCAATAAACAGCAGCATCCGGATCACTACCTCTAATCGATTTAATTAAGGCTGAAGCAATATCGTAGTGTTGTTCTCCATTTTTATCGTACATCGATGGATTTTCTTGCAGCTCTTTGGTTACCAACTCATTTGTAATATTTATTTCATCACTGGTTTGAGAGTTGATAACCAATTCAAGAATATTAAGAAGCTTTCGAGCATCGCCTCCTGAAAACTTAAGCAATGCGTCCTTTTCTTCAACCTTAATATTTCTCTCTTTAAGATAGCTATCATTTTCAATGGCATGATCAATTAGGAATTCCAACTCTTCCTTTTCCTGTGCTTTTAGTACATACACCTGACATCTTGAAAGAAGTGGAGAAATTACTTCGAAAGAAGGATTTTCTGTAGTTGCTCCTATTAAGGTTACAGTTCCGTTTTCAACAGCTCCTAGCAAAGAATCTTGCTGCGATTTACTAAAACGGTGAATTTCATCAATAAACAGAATGGGGTTTGGTGCTGAAAAGAACCTCTGGCTTTCTGCTTTGGCAATTACTTCGCGAACATCTTTAACCCCCGAATTAACTGCTGATAATGTATAAAACGGGCGATTTAGTTGATTGGCAATAATTTTTGCAAGTGTAGTTTTGCCAACTCCCGGAGGCCCCCACAAAATGAAAGAGGAGATATTTCCTGATTCTATCATTTTGCGCAATACAGCTTTTTCGCCTACAAGGTGCTTCTGTCCAAGATAATTTGATAAATCTTTCGGACGAAGTCGCTCAGCTAATGGTTGGTTTGGTGTCATTGTATTTTTTATAATGCAATCCTTTTCAGGATCATTCTTTAATCTTGTTTGTTACAGTAACGCTTAATTACATTGTAAGCATCAATTAAGCCCAACTCTCCTGCTTTACTCAAGTCTTCGTAAGCCAAAGCTTTGTCATTAAGAAACAGGTAAATCAATCCGCGATTGTAATATGCTTCTTTAAAGTTAGAATCTAACTGTAAAGCCCAATCGTAATCGGCAATGGCTTTTTTAAACTGTTTTGATTTGGCGTATGCATTCGCTCTGTTAAATATTGCGAAGCCAAATGATGGATCTAACTGAATTACTTTCGTGTAATCTTTAATTGCGCTTGAATAGTCAACTATTACTTCATTCTTATTTTGGGTTTCATCAGGCCTTAAACTTACTACCGATTCGTTTCCTGAACCTATGGATTGAATGTAATCAGTCATGGCAACCAAGGCATTGGCACGATTAAAATAAGCAAATGTCAGATTCGGATCTTTTTCTAATGCTTTGCTAAAATCATCTATGGCATTATTGTATTTTTTATCCATTAACTGATAAGTTCCCCTGTGAAAATAGCCATTAGCCTGATTCGATTTTATTTGACTTTGGGCAATAGCAATTTGTTTATCAACCAATGCTTTTGGATATCTTCTGTTATGATTAGAGATTGTAAATGCCGGGTGATAATTTTGTTTCTGATTATATTTCATAATCGTCTGATCGTAATATTGGATTTTTCCTGCTCTCAAACTATCCATACTCAAATGAGTGATGTGAAAATTATTTTCCAATTCGATACTTACACGTTTATCCTGAACTCGGCCTTTGATTATTTCTTCGGTGAATGACTCTCTTGAATTTAGGTCGATTAAGCGCTGAAAGTTTTCAGTTGTATCTACAAAAGCCGACATCTTACCTTCATTTTTCATTTTCTTATACCTATCAATAATTTGAAGAGCCTGATGACGATCTTTCATTGCTCCCTGTTCATCATTTAAATCTCTTTTTACAGAAGCTCTTGCAAGATAAGCTTTGGCAAAATCAGGATAAATTCGAATAGCGGTACTAAAATCTGCCATAGCACCATATAAATCACCAATATCTGTTTTTACAAACCCTCTGTTAAAATAAATCAACATATTATCCGGATTCATTTCCAGTACATTATTAAAATCTTCAATGGCAGAATTGTAATCTCCAATTTCTGACTTTAACAATGCTCTGTTGTAATAGCAGTGTGCATTATTCGGATCAATCTCCAGTACTTTATTGTAATCAGCCATTGTACCTTTTAAATCTTTTAACTGGTAATTGGCAAAACCTCTGGCCATTAGCACTCTTGTATTTTCAGGCTCAATTTTTAAGGCACGATTATAATCTTTAATGGCTTCTTCGTATTCCTTTTTTTGGAATTTAAGGTAACCCCTGTTTCCAAAAGCATCTGCCGAAAAATTATTTAGTTGAATGGCTTTGTTACAATCTTTTATTGCACCATCAATGTTATCCAAATTTTCTCGAACAATGGCTCGATTTAAGTAAGCTCCCATAATTTCAGGATCTATTTGGATGGCTTTAGAGTAATTTTTTTCAGCTTTTTTGTATTGTTTTAAAGACAACAAACTATTTGCTTTACTGAAATAGATATCAGCCATATTGGGTTTAAACTCCATTGCCTTGTCAAAATCAACAACGGCATCCTGAAACCTTTTAAGGGCATTTTTTGCAATTCCTCTATACAGAAAAGCAAAAGTGTAGTTTGGATTTAATTCAATAGCTTTGGTATAATCAACAATGGCACCATTGTAATCTTCAAGATGAGATTTTGCTAATCCTCTAAAAAAATATGGTTCAGGCAGGTATGGTTTTACCCTTATAATGTCGTTAAATTTATTAATCGCTTCAGTATAATCGTCAAAATAAATGGCACTTCTTCCTTTGTCGAAAATATTGTTGGTGTTTAATTGTGCCTCTGAAATAAATGGATATGATGATATCAAAAAAGTGATTATAACCAGTACAAACCTATTGCGCATTCTATTCTATTTTGGTAAGCTTAAATTATGAATTACAAATTTATAAAATTAAAGGTTTCTTCTTTTAAATAATCACTCTATATAACAAGAACCGAGCCAATTCATTTTCATATCTGCCTAAAATATCTTAAATTATAAAGACATAAACTAACTAATTAGGAGGTGGATATGGACAATGTTTTGTTAAAATACATGGAAAAAAGGTTCGAATCCAAAATTATTGATCCCAAAAAGAAAATGTTTTGCGAAGGACCTGTTGTTACCATCTCTCGTGAGTGCGGATGCACGGCTATTAATATTGCAAATAGCTTGGCTGCAAAGCTAAGTGCAAAAACCGGAAAGAGATGGAATGTTTTGACCAAAGAAATTTTGGAGCGATCGGCAAAGGAATTGAATTTAGACCCTGCTAAAATTGAATATGTATTCAATTCAAAGGAAAAATCCACTTGGGATGAAATTTTAGCAGCTTTGTCTAGTAAATATTATCAAAGTGATAAGAAGATTAAGAAGACGATAGCAGAAGTGGTTCAATCTTTTGCCTGTAAAGGCAATTGTATTATTATTGGTAGGGGAGGTGTTGTATTGACCAATGACATTGAGCGATCTTTTCATGTAAAATTACAAGCTCCGTTGGAATGGAGAGCTGCGCAACTGCAAAAAATATATAAGCGGGATATAAAAGAAATGCTGGAATATGCAGATGAAATTGACAAGAAAAGAGAAATATTAAGAAACTATTTTAATAAAGAATCATTGCCAAATACTGTTTTCGATGTAATATACAATTCAAAGAATTTGAGTGAAGATCATATTGTAGATTCTTGTTTACATTTAATGGAGAGGAAGGGAGTGTTGGGCAAACAAATTGTAATGGGATAAATTAAGTTTTTGCCATATAGAGAGATGAGGGTATTATCAATACTCTCATTTTTTATGGATAAAATTAGAAGAATGGCTGATTTATCTAAAATAAGTGTTAAACTCACAATAGTTCTTGTTTAAGGATTTCGTTTTGTTAATTTTGCAACCGTTTGAGTACATTATTACAAAATATAAAAATGTTCATTATAAATTGGTCAATAGTAGATTAGGGGCTCGATTGATTTTGGAATTTCATTCCAAGTGAACACTAAATTATTAACAAATGAAACTAAAATTCTTAAGTGTTGGACTTTTAGCAGCAGGAATTGTATTTTCTGCATCTGCTGGTGTAAAAAAAGAGGAGAAAAAAGAAGCTTATCAGTTTACTGATATCAAAAGATTACCTGCAACATCTGTAAAGGATCAGCACAGATCCGGAACTTGTTGGTCATTCTCAGGATTATCATTTATTGAGTCTGAAATGATCAGATTGGGTAAACCAAAAATAGATTTATCGGAAATGTTTGTAGTGTACAATTGCTATTCTGATAAAGCCAAAAGACATGTAAGGATGCATGGGAACTTTAATTTTGGCGGTGGTGGTGCATTCCACGATGTTACTTACGTTCTAAAAAACTATGGTATTGTTCCTGAGGGTGTTTACGAAGGATTAAACTATGGTGAAGAAGGACATACACATGGTGAATTGGATGCTGTTTTAAATGACTATGTTACTGCTGTAATCAAAAACAAAAACAAAAAATTAACTCCGGTTTGGCACACAGGCTTTGATGGAATTTTGGATGCTTATTTAGGAGCAAAACCTGAAAAGTTTGAATATGAAGGAAAAGAATATACTCCAAAATCGTTTGCTAAGGATTTTGTAGGAGTTAATCCAGATGATTATATCGAAATTTCATCATATACTCATCATCCATTTTATGAAAAATTCATTATTGAAGTTCCGGATAATTGGTTGTGGGATGAGGTGTATAATGTACCAATGAATGAAATGATGGAAATTATGGAAAAAGCTATTATGGATGGCTATACAATTGGTTGGGCTTCTGATGTTAGCGAAAAAGGATTCATGTACAGAAAAGGTATCGCAATTGTTCCTGAAACTGAAACTAAGAACATGACTGATTCTGAAATCTCTAAATGGGAATCTATGTCTAAAACTGAGAAAGCGGCTAAATTAAATGGTGATGCCGGCCCTGTAAAAGAAAAGAAAATTACTCAGGAAATGCGCCAAATTGCGTACGATAATTACACCACTACCGATGATCATGGAATGCACATTGTAGGTATTGCTAAAGATCAGAAAGACAACA
Source organism: Marinifilum sp. (assembly GCA_025210415.1). Lineage (GTDB taxonomy): Bacteria > Bacteroidota > Bacteroidia > Bacteroidales > Marinifilaceae > Marinifilum. The sequence continues at coordinate 6,155 of JAOARS010000266.1, forward strand.
AGTATTTTATCGTAAAAAACTCTTGGGCAGATGATAGCAACAAGTACAATGG
>JAOARS010000267.1 GCA_025210415.1 Marinifilum sp.
AGAATGATTAAGCCTCAGAAATTTGTTGAAGCTTAATGACTAAAAATTTTAACCGTTTTTAGGTTAAACTTTTTGTTTCTTAAACAACACTCCAATTTAAATTGGAAAATACTCTATCATTGAGTTCTTGGCGCACTAAAGAGGTTGATTCGTTTTCGTTTCAACCTCTTTTATTTATAATTAGACGCAGATTTTTAACTGATAAATATGAATTTATCATCAATAAAAAACGATGGAACTTGCTTCGAAAATTAATCATTTACGAATTCACGAAATCAATTCAAACTGTGACCATATTTTTAATCGGACTTGGTTAATAGCTATATTTACCTAATCATCAACAAGAGAAATATCATGTCTGAAATCAATTTTACATCCATTGGAATCATTCATACACCCCACAAAACAAGGGAAAATATGCCCATTCAGCCTTTAAGTGCAAGGGGTGTGAAAGCAACAGTAGAGTTAAATTCAGAACTTGTTGATGGCTTAAGAGATTTGGAGTCCTTTTCGCACTTGATTTTAATTTACCACCTGCATAAATCAGAAGGGTATGATTTGGATTGGATGATAAAACCCATGGACTGTTTGCCACAAGAGCACCGCGAAGACCCAATGCCATTGGAATTTCAACAGTAAAGCTAAATTCAATTGAAGGTAATATCCTAAATGTAGAAGATGTGGATATCCTGGATGGAACACCTCTCTTAGATATCAAACCATTTTTCTCAAAATTTGATAACCGACCAGAAGCAGTTTCCGGGTGGTTGGATGAAAAGTGGAAGGAAAAGAATCGTGAAATTAAATCAGACAAGCGATTTATTAAGTAGATAGGGAAAAAATTAACGAGTATCCTTTAAAATTGAATGGAATTTTGTGGCAGCGTACTCCAGACGGTCGAAAATGCATTGCCACGAATTGTAATGTAGCTCAGACGGATTGAAGTGCGTTACCACAAACGGCAGCGTATCTCAGACGATCTGACTTGTATTGCTCGAACATTGCAGAACACTTCAGAGCGTCTGAACTGTATTGCCCAATGGAGCAATGCGCATCAATCGGTCTAAACCACACTGCCACAAGTTGGAACCCACTTCAGACGCTCTGAAGTATGCTGCCTTATTTGGTGACCAAATCTTTTAATGTGGCAATCCATTTTGGATGATCATTCAAGCTCTCTACCAATACAAGTTCTTTACCACCATTTTCTTCAAACAGTTCACCGTACTCTAAACCAATTTCTATTGTAGTTTCAAGACAATCGGCAACAAAAGCAGGACTAAACACCATGAGTTTTTTAGATCCTTTTTGTGCTTGCTCAATCACAACCTTATCGGAAAAAGGTTCCAACCAGTTTTTGTCCAATCTCGATTGAAAGGCGACCGTATATTTTTCTTTAGGGATATTTAATTTCTCGGCCAACAACTTACTGGTTTGGTAACAAGTTGCACGATAACAGAAATAATCCGTATCTGGCCTGAATTGTTTGTCACAATCGCAATCTTTGCAGTTTTTATTGGGATGAACCTTATTTACCTGACGCAAAGGCAAACCATGATAGGAGAAAATATAATGATCGAACTCATTTAAGTCATGCTTTTTTGCATTTTCAACAATGGTTTCCAAATAACCATCATGATCAAAAAATTGATTTATCAATTGGATTTCTGGAATGACTTCCCATCCTCTGATAATTTCCATGGCCTTCTCGAAAGTAGAACCTGTAGTCGAAGAAGCATATTGTGGATACATTGGGAGGATGATCAACTTTTCCGGCATATTCTGACGAATTTTCTCAAGAACCTGTTTTATTGATGGTTCCTGATATCTCATAGCCAATTCAACATTGAAGTTTTCATCTAATTCTTTTTGAAGAAGATTCTTCACTTTTTCCCCATAAATCATCAAAGGAGAGCCATTTTTGGTCCACAATTGCTTGTATATTTTCGATGATCCTTTGGCCCTAAAAGGTACAATAATCAGGTTCACCAATATTTTTCTGAGCAACCATGGGATATCAATTACTCTTCTATCATTTAGGAATTCGAATAAGTAAGTACGAACATCAGAAGCATTAGGGCTTTTGGGTGTTCCCAAATTCAGAAGAAGGACAGTAGTTTTCTTAGGCATAGTACGTTAGTAACAACAATTAAAAAAGGAAATGCACTCTACATTTCCTTTCTGAAATTAATATTTTATTTCAACAATTGTATAACAATTTAAACAGATATTGGTTCAAGCCAATTGATGTCTTTTTTTAGCAATTGTAATGTTTGTGCTTCTTTCGAACCTTCTTTCACCTCGTATTGATAGGTCCACTTTACTTCAGGTGGCATACTCACTAATATCGATTCAGTTCTGCCATTTGTGTCTAAGCCAAATTTTGTTCCCTTATCTAACACCAGATTGAACTCAACATATCTGCCTCGGCGATGCAATTGCCAATCTTTTTCTTGCTCGCTATATAATTTTGAAACATTACTTTTCATGATTTCACAATAAGTAGGAGCGAAGAGCATCCCCACGTCCATAACAAAAGCAAATAGTTGTTCTTTTGTCATTTCAAATGTATCATCGTTCAGACGATCGAAGAAAATACCTCCAACACCACGCGTTTCGTTTCTAAATGGCAAATAGAAATACTCATCGGCCCAGGGTTTAAATTTGCTGTAAAACTCAGGATTGTGCTTGTCGCAAACTTCTTTCAGTTTCAAATGAAATTCTTTGGCCTGATTTTTATCCACATAAATTGGGGTAAGATCAATTCCTCCACCGAACCAATAGGTGCCATCGCTTAATTCAAAATAGCGAACATTCATATGAATAATGGGCACATGAGGGTTTTCGGGATGCATGATCAAGGAAACACCTGTGGCAAAAAAATCATCAGCACTAAGCTCTAATTTACTTTTGATTTTGTTTGGCATTGCGCCATGCACAGCAGAAAACTGCACACCACCTTTCTCTATGATATTTCCATTTTTTATTACACGGCTTCTTCCACCACCACCTGCTTTGCGTTCCCAAAGGTCTTCATGAAATTGTGCGCCACCATCGCAATTTTCCAATGCTTTGGTGATTTTATCTTGCAATTTTTTAAATTCTTCGGCTATGTATTCTTTCTGCATATTATACCGTTTTAGTTTAAAAATGATTGAGGTGATACACATTTGAGGATTATTTGGAAACAACTTGCCTCGAATTATTTCGAAGAAGTGCAAAAAAATGATCACTTCAAATGGTAATCGGTATTAGTGTTCTGTTTGTTTAGTATGATTTTGTTACCGCCTTGTTGCTTTTTCTTTGAAACCGACTCAACATTTTCTTCTCAAAATTCCAAAAGAAATGGAATTGCCCGAACAGAGTTCCCACAATCAAAAGTAACACCTGGTAGGTAGGGGTGATGATCAGAATGCTGAGTATGATTCGTAGAAAAATATTGGTGTCAACATCAATTGATAAGTATTCAAATATCGGATTACGAACCAATACAGACAAACTACCGGTAATCGAGAATACAATTAGAATGACTACCAGTTGTAGATTTGAATTGATTTCCCAGCGCTTTTTAAGTTTTTCAAACATCTATAAAGATTATTTAGAATTGTTTCAGATAAAACAAATATAGTATAAAATACCTTTAGGTCTGAAATTGGGTTTGAGAAATCTGTTTGAATTATTCGAAAGTATTTTTTTATAAAAAAATAGCTCACTACTTTTTTATGAGAGTGGGCGACAATATCTTTACTCCTGTAAGCTTACAAAAAAATAAATATTATTAGTAATAATTAAAAAATTAAATGTTATGAATTTAGAAAAATTTGGTGTTCAGGAAATGAGTGTACAAGATGTGAGGAGTGTTGATGGGGGATGGAGTTGGGATGACTTTGGTCAAGGTAATGCTGATGGTGTAGGAGTTGGTACTAAACCAACCAGTTTTGATAAGAGTTTTTCCTATTGGGTTGGGTATGCTGTGGGCACTTTATGTTATACTATGGGTAAGTAGTTAGCTCCAATTTTTAGACAAAATTGTCATTAGAAATTTTTAATAACTTATTGTCTTGGTAAAAAGAAGACCTCCCCTGAAAGTTAAAAAAAATTCTGGAGAGAGATGAGGGTGTCCTAAAGGGCATCCTTTTTTATATTTTAAGCTTCATTTCTAATTATCGATTTCTAAGTTTCTGAAGCATTAATTTGATGTTAATTATTATATGATATATGAAATAGGATATTCAAAAAGATACTATTATCATTCAATGATACAGTAAAATTCTTCTAATCCTCAAATTATTGATTGGATTATTATTGTTATTCTTTATGAGAGAGCAAAAAAAAGGATGTCCAAAGGACATCCTTTTAATATATGATAGGAATATTTCTTATCCCGAAACTCTTTCAAGCCATTTGATCATGAATAACATAGTCAACATTGAGATAACACATACCACAACGAAAACAGACCAAGTGATCCACAATGGGACTCCTGCATAAAGAAGTCCACCAAACACTAACAATTGATTACCAGCACCAGTTGCACCTAACCAAAGCCCTTGCATCAAACCCTGATATTTAGGAGGAGCTACTTTAGATACGAATGAAATTCCAAGAGGGCTAATGAATAACTCAGCAATAGTTAATACAAGATAAGTGATTACCAATAACCAAGGAGTAACCTTAG
>JAOARS010000268.1 GCA_025210415.1 Marinifilum sp.
AATAAGCAAATACTGGGATTTCAATTTCACAGACAAGTTCCAATGTTGGATTATATTGTAGATTTTTACTGTCATGAATTACAACTTGCTATAGAAATTGATGGGAGTACTCATGATTTTATTGAGATTGGAATAAATGATGAAAAAAGACAAACCCGATTAGAAAGTGAAAATGTATCTTTTTTAAGGTTTGATGATTTAAGAGTAAAACAGGATATGCCTAGTGTTGTTGATGAGATTACAAATTGGATTGAACAAAACAAATAACACTCTCCTTAATCCCCTCTCAAGAGGGGAATTTGGACAAAAACATTTAGTAGTCACAAGTCCCCGAATTTGGAATTTGGACTTTAAAATTTGCAGCTACCCATTCCCCCTTTCAAGGGGGATTAAGGGGGATGTAAAACACAAACTAAAAATTAAATCCCCGAAGGGGGGTAAACAAAAAAATACAATGAAACTCATACACATCATTTTAATAGCAGCTATACTCTCTCTCTCCTCATGTGCCCAAAAAGCAGAAGAGAAGAAGGAAAATGTTGCCATAGATCTACAGGAACAGTACACCAACGTACTCAACATACAAGGCATTCCAGCCAAACAATATGATTTAAAACCTTTCGGATTTTCGGATCTGGGTGCATGGCATGGATATGCTTTACCTCATCAGGATAGTACAAATTATTATGGCGGTTTTTCGGGACCATTAAGTATGAAAATGTGGGGACAATGGTTAGGAAAAAGTCTTTGTCAATTACAAATCACCGATGCAGTATCTGGCTCGATTATCGATTTGAGTAAGGCCAATGCCAAAATGATTTATAAACCTGGTTTACTTCAACAGATTCTTGAACTGGAAAAACTTACCATTGATATTCAGTTATTGTTTGCCAGTAACAGAACTTCATTGCTGATGACTAGCATCACGAATACATCACAGGTGGAGATGGAACTTCAAATTGGATGGAAAGGACAGCTTTTCGAGAAAGAACTACAATTGGCAAAGGACACAGATAGAATTCAGGTAAAATACGAAAAAAGTGATGAAACCTTCCTGATTCATAATCATATGAATAAGGAAATATCTATTTCTGCGGACAAGCTTTCTTACCAGATGCATTTGAAAGAGAAACAGAGTCTGAAAGCTGGAGAAAAAACAGAAATAAGCTTGCTCCACTCACATTATTTCAACAAGAAGGAGGCAATGGTTGAAGCTGATCAATTCAACAATTGGCTACAGAATCCTAAACAAGTTTTATCGGAAAATAAATCCCGTTGGAACGGATATCTTTCGAAAGCATTGGAAAGTAAAAACTCTCTTTTAGATAAAGAAGCAAACAAACACTTGGCTGTAAAATGCGTTCAAACATTGCTTACCAACTGGAGATCTCCTGCCGGAGATTTACAACACGATGGTGTATTTCCATCAGCTGCATACCAGGGATTTTATGGTTTCTGGTCGTGGGATAGCTGGAAACAAGCAGTTGCATTGGTTCGTTTTAATCCAGAATTGGCAAAAAGCAACATTCTATCCATGTTCCAATACCAGGATGAAATGGGAATGGTAGCCGATTGTGTGTATTTCGATCCGAAAGAAAACAACTGGCGCGATACCAAAGCTCCATTGGCAGCCTGGGCTGTATTGGAAATCTACAAGCGCACCAACGACCTGGATTTCGTTCGCGAGATGTACCCTAAATTGGTGAAATATCACAAATGGTGGTATCAATATCGCGATCACGACCAAAATGGATTGTGTGAGTATGGATCGACCGATGGAACCATTATCGCTGCCAAATGGGAAAGCGGAATGGACAATGCAGTACGTTTCGATGATGCAAAAATGCTAAAGAATAACGATCATGGATGGTCTCTGGATCAGGAATCAGTTGACTTAAATGCCTACTTGTATGCAGAAAAAGAGCAGTTGGATGAATTGGCGAGCCTTATCGGAAAATCGGAAGAAGCTCAGGAATTTTCCAAGGCAGCTAAAACACTAAAAGAAAGAATATCAAAAGATTTCTACGATGCCAAAGAGGGATTCTTTTATGATAGAACCATTAAAACGGGTAAATTATTAACCGTTCAGCAAGGTCCGGAAGGTTGGATTCCCTTGTATACAAAAATCGCAAACCAGGAGCAGGCAAAAAGTGTTAAATCCTTACTAACAAACAATACAAAATTCGCAACAAAAGTGCCCTTCCCTACCCTGGTTGCCGATCACCATAAGTTTAACCCTTTAAAAGGATATTGGCGCGGACCGGTTTGGTTAGATCAAGCTTACTTTGGTATTCAGGCCTTGAAAAACTACGGATATAATCAGGAAGCTGAAGCATTAAGCCAGAAGTTGATAAACAATGCAGAAGGATTATTGCAAGATGCTCCCATACGTGAAAATTATCATCCAATTACAGGTGAAGGATTAAATGCCAATCATTTTTCATGGTCGGCTGCACATTATTTACTATTACTAACAGACGAAAATTAATAAATCAACAACAACAAACACCGCTCAAATTTATTGAGCACATCTAATTTTTCATTAGTTAATAGCCTGAGTTCGGTTAAAAATATTATCACAGTTTGCACTGATTTTGAGTAGAAATTTTCTCAAATTTCCGAAGGAATATCGGGATATCTCAAGGGAATTTGAGGGAATTTATGCCAAAAGCAGTCAAATTCTTTGAAAAGTCACCTTCATCCAATCTTCACATTAAAAACTCTTTAAAATATCCCGATATTCTTTCAGATTTTTTAATGCAAATCTTAAATAAATCTGACTTTCTGTGAAGGATATTTTTAATACTTATCTTCTGAACATTAAATTATACCAATTTTATTTTGGAATGAGCGTTAAATTGTTTTGAATATTTTGAGTTTAGACAAGTTAAAAAATTAAGGCATAGCAGAGTTACGGCGCAATTTTTTAATGAAGTGTAAACTTAAAATAGCAGAAGAATAATGC
>JAOARS010000017.1 GCA_025210415.1 Marinifilum sp.
ACTATGCGAATCAAGCGTTGAATTCTTTTTTAGAACAATTATTAATGCCGTGCCTAAAACACAGGGTTTATTTACTGTACTTTTCTACTAAAATCTCATTTCTCTGAGGCTTATGCTGCTTTACTTACCAATTACCTCAGTTAAATTTGTCGTTTTTTACTATTAAGACACAAATGATCATGATGATTTGGATACAGAAAGCTTGCAGCGACTTTGAATGTATTCAACAAACTAAATCATAACGAATCATATAAAATCTTAAAAATCAGCTTCAATTCATTCTCTGTTTCAACCCTTGATTCGCATATTTTGATTTTATAGATTCGTTTGATAATTTAAATGGTGTAAAAAGATTGAAATAGAAAAACTCATGTCATGAAAAAAAATACTAAAATAACTACGACACAATGGTTTACAATTGGACTTGTCATTTTATATTTGTTTTGGGAATTCATCTTTTTAGCTTCTTGGAAAGAAAATACGGAAGGACCCTTATTACGTGTTGATCTTTTATTAATTTATCCTCTGATTTTAACCGGGATTATTAGATCTCTATGGCAGTTGATAAAAAAGGGAAGATGGTCAAATTAAAAAACAATATGGGCAAAAGATTGTAAATAAATATAAATTGATACAATTCAATTTTTGTTTGCAAAATATTTATAATTTGGTATTTCAATCTGTCTAAAATTCATTTTATATGCAAGTGCAAACAGAAATAATATGAATTGTACATGATAATGAAAAAACTAACAATCAAAAAAGACAATCTTGAAACTCAAATTCTACTCATTTTTTACCAAGCATTCATTGTTAGAAAACTATGGATTTACAGCTGGCCTATTTAGTAAGATTTTCAGAAAATTTGTACCTAAAATACCGGCAGAAGATACATTTGAGTTTTATTTGAAACAATCACAATTTGGCGGTGGAAATTTCACTACTATAGCAAATACAATTGATGAACTGCTGTCAGATCCGGAAGTCAAAATATCTATTGCTCACGATTTAAATAAAGCCATTGTTGCACTGTCTTCGAAAATTATTTCGTTTGGTTTGGATCATGAATTTCAAACCATTTTTGAAAAATTAAAAATCGACTCGAAGTGCTATCGAAGTTTGATGTTCAAAATCAGTATACTTTCGGAACATGGAGAAACTCCAATTAAAGAATTTTACAAAAATTTGGATGAAGTATCTAAAACGATTATTAATTTACGCAAGAATAAAAATGTAATTGGAACTTCGTTGCACCTAACCGTAGTTACCAGGCGAATACTAGATTATATCAAGCGAATCAGAAGTTTGCTGGATTTAAAAAAAGACATTAACTCGAAGGAAAAATGGAAGCAACTCATTACTGAATATCAAATTCATGATGCTTCTAAAAATTCTATTCGTAAGTACTTTAGTTCCCACTTGGATTTAATGGCTCTTGAAATTGTAGAGCACACATCAAAAAAAGGAGAGGGCTATGTTGCCAATAACAAACAAGAGTATTGGAAATTTTTTAAAAAGAGCTTGCTTGGAGGTGCTGTTATTTCAGTTTTTGCACTCTTTAAAATCATAATTGACTCTTATTTTTCTACAAGTTTATTGCTTGCATTCCTGTACAGTGTTAATTATGCCATCTGCTTTATACTGGTAAAATCGATGGGTGGAATTATTGCAACAAAGCAACCTGCAATGACTGCTTCTACGGTTATCAGGCACATTGATAAAAATGACAATTTAAAATTAGGTTCTTTTCAAGACATTATCTTTTTAATTAGAAAAGTTTCACGAAGTCAGTTCATCTCTTTGCTTGGTAATTTTATAATGGCATTTTCACTATCTTGTCTTTTGGCATACCTGCTTCGCTTAGGGTTTATTGCTAACCCTATAAATTCTGGAAACTCTACCAAGCTTGTTCAGGAAGTTTTTCCATTTTCAGCAGGAGCAATTTATTTTGCAGCAGTAGCAGGTGTATTTCTATCCATTTCAGGATTTGTATCAGGATATTTTGACAACAAAGTAGTCGCATCGAAATTACCATATCGGATTTTACACAATCAATTTCTTTCACGAGTTTTATCGCAAAAAAATAGCAATCGCCTTGCAAATTTTATTGAGATAAAACTTGGAGTACTTGCAGGAAATGTTAGTCTTGGTGTTTTCCTTGGGTCAGCATTTTTGCTAACTTACATATTGCCATTTAATTTTGATATTAGGCACATTGCCTTTAGTTCCTCCAATGTTGGATATGGCATAAGCAATCAATTTTTTGATTTATCTACAATTGCATTGGCCTTGGTAAGTGTAATGATAATAGGCTTTGTAAATTTTATAGTAAGTTTCTCAATTACATTTCTGTTGGCATTAAAATCAAGGAGTATTACCATAAGCACATTAAGACGATTAATTGTTTTGAGCCTGAAAGACATCTTAAGAAATCCATTAAATTACCTTATTGTTAGAACCAGAAAATCTTTAGTGTCAAATCAAAAAGTGAATCAAGATAAGATGATTGGCAGATAGAAAACCTATTGAGACTTTGTAATTCTTTGATTTTGATTATTTTGAAAATCAAACCAATGACTAAAAACTAACGAATTCAGATTATTAAAGTAAGTCTTAAAAAAATCTGACTTTCCATGCTGTGTATTTTAAATTGAACTTAGGATAGTATATTAATTGATTTTGGCACAATTTATGATATGTAAGCTTTGTTGAAAAATTAAAACTTACATAAAATAAATCACTCATGACAAAAAGTATTGTAATTTTATTAACCATGTTTATTGGTTTGAATCTAAGTGCACAAAATCAAAAGAATTTTATCGATCAGAACTACATTGAAGTTAAGGGAGTAGCAGAATTGGAAGTTGTTCCTAACGAAATTTATTTGAACATTGTTTTGGATGAAAAAGACACCAAGAACAAAGAGAGCATAGAACAATTAGAACAAAAAATGTTTGTAGCTCTTGAAAAAGCTGGTGTAAACCTCGAAAAACAACTATCGGTTTCCGATTTTAACAGCAACCTGAAGTTTCATGTATTTAAGCGTGCAAATGTTCTAAAATCTAAAGTTTTTGAGCTTTTGGTTCACAACTCCCATACCTTGGCCAAGGTATTTATAGAATTGGAACATATTAAAATTTCGAATGTTAATATTGTACGGGTAGATCATTCCGAAATTGATAAATATCGCAAACAGGTAAAAATTAATGCAATAAAAGCCGGAAAAGAAAAAGCCGAAGCATTAACCGAAGCCATTGATCAGAAAGTTGGTAAGGCAATTTACATCAACGAAAACTCTTCTCACTTTCGAAACGATTATGCCAATGCATCATTTAGAATTAGAGGTGCAACATCAATGAATAAAATAAAAATTCCCGATTTGGATTTTCAGAAAATTAAACTGGAATATTCTGTTCACTTGCGATTCGAGTTATTATAGAATCAATAGTTTTAACCCATGCTATTCGTTATGTTCTCTAACGCATATTTCGGGTTTAAAAGTATTGGACCGTGAATTATGCATTGCATACAGAGAGAGGAGGACTTTGTATGCTTTGCTTTTCATGGTCTTTTATTAAAAATAAGCTTATCATCTCATTTCTATCATTTCAAATCTGTAATCTAAATTCTTCCAGTTTATCCTTTACCAATAAATGAATTTTTTGTTCTTTTGTGAAAAATTTATAACCATCAAAGAACAATGTCCAAAATTTTATCATATTTTCTAACCATACTATTTTACATTTTATTTTTCTTATTGTTGGTAATATTTCATCCGGTTCAGGTGATTTGCTTAACACTATTTGGGTATAAAGCACACAAGAATTCGGTTGATGTTCTTAACTTTTTTCTGATGCGTTTGGTAGGCATTCTTGGTGTAAGAATTACTTATGAAGGAAATGTTGATTTTCCTACCAACCGTCCCTTAATTATTGTATCAAACCATCAGGGTACATATGATATTCCTCCAATTGTATGGCTGTTTCGCAAGCACCATCCCAAGTTTATTTCTAAGAAAGAACTGGCTAAAAATATTCCAAGTGTTTCCTATAATTTACGTCATAGTGGAGCTGCTTTAATCGACAGAAGTAATAGATCGCAGGCCATTCCTGAAATCCATAAACTGGGAGAATTGATTGCCAGAAATAATTATGCAGCTTGTATTTTTCCTGAAGGAACAAGAAGTAAAACAGGAAAAATGAAAAAATTTAAATCAGGAGGTATCGAAACCTTACTTGATGCAGCTCCCAATGCTTTAATTGTACCTTTTGCCGTTGATGGAAACTATAAAATTGAACGCAGGGGCATGTTTCCACTTTGTATTGGCCAGAGGGTAAAATACAGCATTCTTGATCCTATCGAAACCGAAGGGAAATCTGCTCTTGAGATAACAAATGAGGCCGAGAAGGTAATTCGTGAGAAATTAAATCAGAATGAAGTATGAATAGTGATTCTGGCAAAACAGCTTTGGTAGTAGAAGGAGGTGCTATGCGAGGGATTTTTGCTGCTGGTGTTTTGGATGCTTTCATGGAACAAAATTTTCTTCCTTTTGATATGGTGACCGGAGTATCTGCCGGCTCAATTAATGCTGCTGCATATTTGGCAAATCAGCATGGAAGGAATTATAAGGTTTTCACCGATTACTCTTTAAGGCCGGAATACATTAGTTGGAAGAAGTTTTTTAAAGGCGGCCATTTAATGGATTTGGATTGGTCTTGGGATATTACAGGAAAAGAGCTGCCGATTGATGTTGAATTGTTATTCTCTAAACATATCGATTTTGAAATAGGAATTACCCTGAACAAAGATGGCAGTTCACGATTTGTACAAGCTACTCCCGAAAACCTGAGTGATGTAATGAAAGCCAGTTGTTCGGTTCCTTTATTCTACAGAAACTTCTTGAAAGTAGATGGAGAAGTAGTTGCTGATGGAGGAGTTTCGGCACCAATTCCTGTGCAAAGAGCAATTGAGAAAGGAGCTACAAAAATTATGGTTATTCGTTCGCGAAAGGCTGATTACAGAATGAAAAACGGAACGGAAAATAAGCTATCCCGATTTCTTTTTAGAAAACATCCGGCGTTGGCAAAAGCCATTCAAAAGCGTCCGGATATCTACAACAAAACAATAGAACTGATTCAAAATCCACCTAAAGGGATTGAAATTATCGATATTTGCCCGGCCGATTCTTTTTCCACAAAACGATTTACTCAAAACTTGAATACTTTAAATAAGGATTATTTGCTAGGAAAAGAGCAGGGGATAAAGGCAATTGAAAATTGGCAATTCAGCTTGTAATTTTAAACGGAGCAACCCAGCCAATAACCAATGACTAAAGCAATTCGAAAAATATAAGAAGTTGAAATAATACCAATATTACATTGAAATGAGCATTATTCTTCTGCTATTTTAAGTTTACACTTCATTAAAAAATTGCGCCGTAACTCTGCTATGCCTTAATTTTTTAACTTGTCTAAACTCAAAATATTCAAAACAATTTAACGC